>JBGTJT010000429.1:0-11318 GCA_041744995.1 Pirellulales bacterium
GGGTCGACCTCGGCCACGTTCGGCGCCGCCCGCTCCCAGTTGGGCACGATCAAGGCCAGCGACAGCAGGATGATCGTCATCGTCAATGTGGCGAGTACCACCGACAGAGTGATGTAGTCGTTGGCAAAGTCGCGAATCGTCCGCCACGCACGTTGCCAGTAGTCCGCCGGGGCGAGATCTGGAACCGCAACCAACTCACGGTGCAACAGACTCTCCAAAAGCTGAGCTTCCAGAAACGCATCCAGCGCTGCTGGGTTGCCGTCCAGCAAGTCGTTCAATTCGCCCCACTCCGTCGCGGTGAGACTTTCGTCCGAGACGCCGCTGAGCAACTGTCGGAGACGATCGGGTTGGAGCGCATCGTGGCAGGTCATCGTTCCATCTCGCTGAGCTTGGTCCGCACACAGTCCAACAACTGACCGCGAATCCGATACAGCTTCTGACTGGTGGCAGGCAGCGAGGCGCCGGTCGCCTCCGCGAGCTGGCCGATCGAAGCGCCGGCTTGATACCGTTGCCGCAGCAATTGCAGGTCCGGCTCACGCAGCAGATCGAGACACTGCCGCAGGGCGGCGCGGCGGTCGTCGAACGCTTCCATCGGCGACGCCAGCCGATCCGCGATCTGTTCGATGACGCCTTCCGAAAACCGCTGTTGGTCCTTGGCGAAGGCGCGGCGAGCATGCAACACCTTGTAGCGGGCGATCGTACTGGCCCAGGCGAGAAAGTCCGTCCCCAACTCAAACGAGTCCGACTTTTGCAACAGGGTCACATTGGTGTCCTGCAAAATATCCTCGGCCGCCGAGCGATCCGCGATCAGCGACAGGATATAGCCATACAGCGACGTCTGATGCCGGGTAAGCAGCAGCGTAAATTCCTGACTGGTCGAAGAAGAAGGCATTGCAAAAGTAACCTTGATCCGGCCGCTGAAGGGATAGCACGGCTCTATCCTAATGATTCCTACCTTTAGGATTCCCAACCGCCCGACAATCTAACAGCCTGCCGGACAAAAAAATGGCGATCTGCCTGAACAAGCCGTTGCAAACCGTTAAAAAACAAGAGGTTGTGGTGTCACTGGCAGAACAAACGCTCATTAAACATGGCAACAGCCTGGCGCTGGTGATCGACAAACCGATTCTGGAGATGCTTCAGATTTCGGCGGATACACCGCTCAAACTGACGACCAACGGCGACTCGATCTTGACGCCGGAGTGTGACAAGAAGCGCCAGAGGCAGTCAATAATGCCCCTGGTCGTGTGAACACCGAACACGTACCAACTGCCGCTGACAAGCCGTTCGGCGCGCGGCTTTTCCGCGGCGTCGATCGCCGCAGCCTGCCCTAGAAACGGGGGACGGGTCCATTCGTGCGGGAAAATGGTCGCGTCCGCCTCCCAGGAGATGTTGCTCGGCGCGTCGTCGGCCACGGCGACTAAGGCGATCGACGCCAAAATAAGAATCGTCCAGACGGCCCTCATGGAAAGGTGTTCTCTCATTCGCGCGAATCTATGCAGGACGCCTAGGCCGCCCCGGAGTGGGAAGCTAGGGAATCTGTCTGCCGCGGCTATTTCCGCCGCCGCCAGGCGACCAAAGCCAACCCCAGCAAGCCCATCGCCAGCAAGGCCAGAGTGGAAGATTCGGGAATGACGTTGGCTGCCGTACCGTCCAGGGCAACACCCATGAATCGGCCCCGCGTGGTGCTCGCCTGGGCGCCGAACAGATCCCAGTCGTAGGAGATCGTGTCATAGGCGAGATCGTCGTTGGTAAAGCTGAAGTCGGTGAGCCACCCACGGTTGTTGGTTCCGATGGCGCCTTCCAGGAGTTGAACACTTGCGGTCAGGTCCGGTTGCCCGGCGCCGGTCATGGTGACAGTAATCTCGTTGCTTGCCAGGAATACGCCGTAGCCGAAGTAGAGAATGCCGTCGGTCAGCCCGGTGATGTCGATCGCACCCGAGACGTCCCGCATGCGGGCATGGGTGTTATCCACACCGGCGGCGAAGTTCGGGGTGGTGGAAAAGTTCGTCCCAGGATCGTTGCTGGTCCACACATTGGCCCACTTGTCCTCGGCCGCGGATGCGGCCAATGCGCCCGACGAGATGGGGCCGATCCGATTCCCGGTGCCCTGGGCATAGGTATTCACGGCCGAGGTGGTGCTGGTGACGAAACGGTAATCCAGCAGCGTGCCGTCGCCCAGCATGACGGGAGTCGTCGCGCCGGCGGGCTTGTACTCGGCTTTGCCGTCAAATACGGAGATGTCCCAGTGGGAATGGTTCAACGAAACCTGCGTCGCGGTACCGGCCGTGAGTGTCGCCGCCTGGGCTGTGCCGGCCATAGCAAGGGCCAGCGCCCCCGCAACCACGGCAACACCTGTGAATCTCTTTGTGCTAAGCATTTCACTCCTACCTTTCTGCCTTTTGGCAACTCTGATTCTTATTTGAGTCCAGGCCGCTCCTCGACTGCCTGGGCTATTTCCGCCGCCGCCAAGCGACGAAAGCCAACCCCAGCAAGCCTAATGCCAGCAAGGCCAAGGCGGAGGGTTCGGGGATTTGCTGAACCGTAATGACATCGGACATGGCATATAGGTGTTGCTCCTGAGTATTAGCTAAACTGTACCACCCGTATGTATAATAGGCGTTATCAGGCCTGCCGGCGCCTGTGCTACCGCCGGCACCACCGTTACCAATGTAGCCTCCCGCACTCCAATTAGGCACGGACAGAGCTTCTCCCATGCCAGTCCACACGCGACCTACTACTTGCGGGCTATTACTAGTGTTAATGACCTGCTGCCCCAACTCGTTGTAGAGAACCGGCACGGAAGGCGCGTCCCAAAGGTCCGGGTAGGAGGTTGCAAAGACGGTGCCATCGAGCCGATAGGTCGGAATCGCGTCGCTCCCCGTGGTGCCGGTGTTGACTTGCGGGTCGGCCCCATTCAAGTTGCCGAGAACTTTCCATGTCACACCAAGCGACGCTAGTTCCGGAACTGACTGCGCCAGATTGTCGACAAACGTGTTGTAATACGCGGCCGACGTATCCGTGGCCGTTGTCGTGGTGCTCGTGACAAAGATGAGACGGTACTGATCGCCGGGATTCAATCCGGCCGGTTCGGTAACAATCGCCGCGGACGCGACTCGTCCCCCCGTCAACACCAAAGCCGCTACGACGACTCCAAAAAGCATCTTTCTAGTGGTCATAACTAACTTCCTTTCCTGCCCTGACGGGCGCAATACGTGAAACCTTGACGCCGGCCGACCGAACAGTACGGCCTGCCCACCGACGTTGCCTTGATGATCATTGCGCGACTTGATGGAACGGTGTTTTGCGCCAATTGGACGTTGAGCATTTCTGCTGGATACCGTTTTCCAATCGCGCCCGGCCCAATCGCGCCCGGGAACATACCTAGTGACCAACCGCGGCCATCTGCTGCGATCGCGTCGAACTCGCAACCCGGCTTTTCTGATACCTATCCTGTTTTACGCGAAAGCAGGGGAATGGTGATAGATAATTCCTGGACTTATTGTTAGATTATTCTGGACAGGCGACTTGGCCCTCGGTCCAGCAAACGAAGCCGATTATTAAATATTCAACGCCATTATAATCGGGCGGCGGATGGGAAGATTGCTACATCCGGGAATCTTGGGTTACTAATTCCTGAAATTCGCGCAGTGAATCGGCTTGGGCTGACAAGAGGAGAGGGCGATGGACAAGCGCTACCGCATCGCGCTGTTGCTGCCGAAGGGGCATGAGTATTCCGCTCGACTGATCGAGGGGGTATTCGGCTTCGCCCAGGAACAGGGGCGGTTTGAGATTCTTGAAATCCCCTACGACGAAAATCGTTCCCCCCCGGCCGTATACTCCCTGGAAGCGGACGGGGCGCTGGTCTGGGCGCATCACGACAGCCCCTGGGTGCTGGACCTCCGCGATCGGGGAATTCCGTTGGTCAGCCTCAACAGCGAATGGCTCGCCGACGGCATTAGTTGCGTGGGGTTCGACCTGGAGGCGGAACTCGAAATGGCCATCGACCATCTGGCCGGTTTGCAGCGAGAACACGCCGCCTATATCGGACATCGGCTTTCCCTCAACCCGGCCAAGTTGCATTGGCGCAACGGCTTTCTGGAGCGCGCCCGTCAGCGGGGTTGGACGGCAACCTCGATGGAAGTCCCCGGCATTCCCAGCGAGGAACGGCATCGTCTGGCCGCTCCGGCCGCGGAACGGGAACTGATCGATTTTCTCCGAGGACTGAACACGCCGGTCGCCATCCATTGCGACGACGACTACGTCGGCGTGCTGGTCTGCCGCGTGGCGGAACACCTGGGGATGTCCGTCCCGCAGGATGTCGCCGTGCTCGGATTCTTCGATCTGACGATCGCCCGCTTCTCCACCCCGTCACTGAGTTCCGTGCCTGCGCCAGGGCAGATGGTCGGGGCGCTGGGGATGCAGGTGCTCAGCAACATCCTCGCAGGCACCCATCCGGTCAATGCGCGGACGCTGGTTGCACCGCCGCCCGTCGTTCAACGGGAATCGACCGGGGGCACCACGGTCCGCGACGACGACATCCGTCGCGCGCATCAATTGATTCAAGAGAACGCCTGCCACGGGCTGACCGTCACGCAGTTGCTCGAACAGCTTTCCGTGTCGCAGAAGACCTTGAACAAGCGGTACTCGGCCGTCTACGGCCATACGCCGGGAGAGGCGATCCGCCGCGAGCGGGCCGAACGGGCCAAGCAGTGGTTGGCCACGACCCAGTTGTCGATCGGGCGGATCGCGGCCATGTGCGGGTTCGACGAACCGAGCAACTTCAATCTCTTTTTCAAACGAGAGGTCAACTGCACCCCGAGCGAATACCGCGAGCATACAAACTCATGCAGAAGCCGCGACACGACTACAAACGCAAGCGAAGCCTGACACTTGCGCCGATTAAGTGCCATTCAGGTCTGACCCATTTTCGAGCTTGAGGTCCGGGATTCGAACGTCATTGGTCTTGGTCTTCGGGATAGGTAGCTGAAGAGATCTCCCTTTTTCGCCGCTTACCGAATCGCATCAAGGCCGGCATCGAATCGTGCTAAGCGGCTGGGTCTCTCTTGGTAGCCAGCGGCTTACGGTTTCTCAACTTCATCGCGCACCGCCACCTCGAACGAGTGAAACACTTCTTTGCCGTCGGCATTGCTCACGGCGATGAGAAACCTCGCCCATGGCTCCGAGTATTCCGCCGGCACGTTCCATTCGAGCGTGCCGTCTGTGAGCTTCGCATTTTCCGGGCCGTCCTGCAGTGTGATGCGGTGGTCCTTGGTGCTCGACTGCACGCGGACGCGGTACCGGAGCGTTTCGCCCTTGGTGGCTGCCAGCGGCGGGACCGAGCGGACATACACGTAGTCGTCGATCGAGCGGCGAAGCTGCTTGCGCAGATTAAACGGTCGGATCACGATCGTGCGATTGTCCGACGGCATGGTGACCAGCAGGTTCTCCTTCGGCACCAACTGCACGCGCCATTGGTTGCCCATCCGCAGTGCCCCGGCGATGTCGTGCCAGGAGTTGATCCGCGCCGGGACGATTTCTTCAAAGCCCGTTGCTGTGAACAGCGGCTGGCAATCGGCCGTAGAGCAGACGGTGAGTTTTGCCATTGGCTTGCCTTCCGAGTCGCGCTGGTCCACACGGACCGCCACCAGATAGCTCGGATCGAGAGATGGAATCACCGCCGCCCCGTCGAGCCATTTGGCGGCGATCGGCCGGCCGTTGCGATTGAACACCTCGCCGCCGGGCAGCAACAGCAGATGCCCATCGGCGCTGGGTTGCGCCCAACGGATGGCGTTGCTGGTGCTGCTGAATGGAACTTGGGTTGTACGGCGACCTTCGAGGTGGACCACCGAGTAACCGACCGGCCCGTAGCCGGTGGGGATGGCGGCGAACGTGCGGCCTGCGGCCGAGACATGGACGCACAGCCCATAGTTGCCACGGCCGCCGAACATGGGGCCTTGGATCTCCAGCGGTTCGAGGTTCGCCAGGTCGAACCACTCTGCCTGCTTGTCGCCGATCAGCAGCAACGGCCCGTTGCCGGCGGCGCCCAGCAGGGCCTCGCGCGGTGTGTCGCTCGACTTGATAATCGCCACCTTGTCGCGCCTGGCCGACTTGAGATCCCAGCGGCTGGCCATCATCTTGCTCGGCGAGACCACGACCAGTTTGTCCTGGCTGCCGGCCAACAGATCGCCCGGAGCGACTTCCTCGATCTGAAACGCCTGCTCGGCCGCGGCGAGATCATAGACGATCACCTTATTCTGCGACGCAAGCTGAAACGCCGCATAACGGCCCCCGCCTGCCATCGTGAACTGCACGTACTCTTCCGGTAGTTCGAGCCTGGTCGCTCCGTCGTCGGCGGAAACCGGGGACGAAAGGGCAATTAGCAGAAGCAACGCCATATGTGTGGTCAACACGGGCATTCGAATTTTCATGCCGTTACCTCCGCTGAAAGGTTCAAGACGAAGTGCTAAAGTGCCTCGGTACGCGCCTTGCTTCAGGCCAGCGCCTGTTGATCGCCGCAGTAGCAGAATGTCTGCTTCACTTTTTCTTGCCCTTCACATACGAATCGAACACCCGCACCTTGCTCCAAAGGCCCTTGTTCTCCTCGATGAACTTCAGGTGCCGAGGGTGGGTTTGGTAGGTGTCGTGCGCCGCGTTGTTTTCGAATACGAGGTGCAGGGCGACGTCGAATTCCTGGTCGTTGACGTCCCGATCAAATTCCTCGGCGATCACGCCCGCGGAATAGTAGACGGTGCCGGCATGGCCCGTTAAGTACTTGTCGCAGGCGTCGACCAGCTTTTGCTGGTTTTCAGGCGTATCTTCGGCCAGCGTGAAGAAGACCATGTGCGCCAGTTGCGGCTCGGCGGCCTGGGTGAAGCTGGCGATTGAGGCGATCAACAGGGCGAAGCAGAGTTGGCGAATCATGTGGGTGCTCCTTGGCGAAAGTGAACGGGCGAATCATATCATTGTCCCTGACTCGCGGCCCGATTCCAAGTCCCAAGCCGACACCTATGGGTTGCCTGGGTCTTGCATCAGTTCAGTCAACAGCGGGGCCATTTGAGCGCCCCACAGTTCGTAGCCTTGGCGGGTGAGGTGGACCTGGTTGCTGAGCAGGCCGTCGCGGAAATAGAACGGATGGAACCAGTGTGGTTTTTCCGTCCTCGTGGCGTGCAGATGCAACTTTGTCACGAATTGTCAAATCCGGCCAATGAGCTGCGCCCATCACAAATTGGCCGAAAAACGAGTAAATTCTTGCGAACACCCGCTCGCGGTGGCTAGAATGGGAAGCAGTCGGGCAACCGGGCCAGATTTTTCCGGCTGACGTCGGAGGACCGGTTCAATACGCGCCCATTGGTTGGGCGACCGTTACATCACCGCTGTTCCGAGGGAACGCTAGCGAAACCACAGGGGATATCTCGTCATGGCGAATCCACTCTCATTGTCTGTTGCTGCGCGACGCAAGCAAGTTGTCCTGGTTCCTTTCCGCTTCATCGCCGTGGCGGTCATCTCGGCCTGCCTCGCCTTCATTCCGACCATTGTCCTTGCGGCGGATGTCACACTCGATGGCAGCGACGCCTTAGGCACATCATCTTTTAATAGCGGCGCCAACTGGGACAACAACGCCGCTCCCTCGTCGGGCAATGACTACTTCACCAGTAACTTCAGCTTGCGAACACCCACTAGCGGTGCACATGTTTTTCAGGGCAATTCACTCACCATCGAAGCCGGTGGGGCACTAGCGTTTAAAACAGCGGGTCTCATCACGGTGAACGACCTAATTCTGGCCGGCGGCCAAATCTCTCAAGCCGGCGCCCCGGGTGACGGGTCAACCGTCAGGCTGGGCGGAAATATCACACTTCAAACGGCCACCACCAGCGGCCTCAACTTGGTCGGAACGAATCGGACAATCCAAGTCGAGTCGATTGTTGGAGGATCTGGAAACATTGAAGTCGGCGGTTCCAGTACTAGCGGAGTGACCATCTTCCAAGCCAACAACAACTACACCGGCACCACCACCGTCAACTCCGGCACGCTGCATATCACGCACGCCAACGCGCTTGGCTCGACCGTCGGGGGCACCATAGTCAATGGCACCGATAACGGCACCGCCGGCACCACATTGCAACTCGCCAACAATATCACGGTCAATGAAGCCTTGACCATGAACAGTTTCGCCGGCAACCAACGGGCCAGGCTGCTCAATAGCGGTGGAACCAACACTTGGGCCGGTGATATCACCCTCAACGGCGACAGCGCCCCAGTCCAACTTCAGTCCGACGGCGGCACGCTGCACATCACAGGCGATATTTCGGGCACACTGACCGGCGGGTCTGTGTTATTTGTGCGAGGAAGTACGACCGGTAACACGATCACCGGCAGCATCGACCTGGGAGCCGGTAAGCTCTCCAAGACCGACGACGGCACTTGGACCATCGGTGCGGCGGGAGAAACGTATGTCTGGGGCAACACCGACGCCGCCCGCGGCACCTTGCGAGCCGGCGCCGCCAATGTGCTGCCCACTGCTACCATCCTGACGGTGGGTCAAAATGATGCCGCCAACGCCACGTTCGACCTGAACGGCTTCAACCAGACGGTGGCCGGTCTAGCCCACATTCCCGGCACCGGCGGCACCAAGCAAATCATCAACAATGGCGCCAGCGCCGCCACGTTGACCGTCGACAACAGTACCGATTTCAGCTTCGGCGGCCCGCTGGCCAACGGCACGAACACGCTGCATCTGCAAAAGCAAGGCAGCGGCACGTTGACCCTCAGCGGCGCGAATACCTACAGCGGTGCAACCGTTGTTGAGTCTGGTACACTGGCGCTCACCGGCGGAACAAATCGCCTGCCGACCGGTACCATGGTCAACTTCAGCGGCAGCAGCACGCTCGACGTGGGCAACACGACGCAGACGGTCGCCACCCTGGCCTTCGCCAATGGCACCGACAACGTCATTACCGGCGCCGGCGGCACACTGATCGTTAACGGAAGCGAGCACTTGGCCGTCGGGCCGATCGGCACCGGCATGAATAACTCCAACGCCGCTGACCGGGCCGTCGAACTTGACATGACCGGCCTGAGTAACTTCCAGTACGATGCTCCGGGGAACTTCCTTCGCATCGGGTTTCAGACCAATTCTCCAAGTACCGACGGGGGCGTGACCAACATGATTCCGGTTGGCACGCTTGCGCTGGCCGAGTCGAACGTGATTACTGCCAGTATGCTGGCGCTGGCTGATCGGGCTCTCAATTCCGGAGGCGGGCAGGCGGTACTGCACCTCGGAGAAAACAACATCATTAATGCCAATACCATCAGCGTGGCCGCCGTGGGTCGCACTCACGCCGTGATGGATTTCGGCGCCGGCTGGAGCAACCCGCAGGCCACCTTCCGCGCGACAAACGGCACCGATCCCGTCGCTACCTGGAACATCGGGATGACAAATAACTTCACAGACAATTCCTGGACGGCCGAAGTCGATCTCTCGGCCGGTTCGATCAACGCTTTGGTCACCAATATGACCATCGGCAATGCCATCGACCGCAGCGGCACCGCCAACGGGGCCTTCTTGATGGGAGCAGGCGACCTGGAAGTGGGCGCCCTGACGGTAGGTCGGGTCGCTGGTACGCAAGCCGGTACCCGAGCGGGTATCGGCGAATTCACCATGAGCGGCGGGACCGTCGAGGTCGAGACCCTCAACCTGGGCGTGCATGCCGCCACGGATGGAACGGCCTCCGCGACCGGCACTTTCAACCAGTTCGGCGGCGCGTTCCATTTGACGGGCAGCGGTACGGTCGGACTCAACGGGGCGGATGGAACCTTCACCGCCACCGGGGGCACGGTAGTGCTCGGTTCGGGCGCCTCCAGCACGCTGGCCATCGGAGTGCGACAAATCAATCCCTCCAGCGGTACGATGAATCTCTCCGGGGCAGATTCCGTGACCGTCGATGTCGACAGCTTGAACGTCGCCTGGAATCAGTCAGATACGAACACCGGTAACTTGGTGAGCGGCGCCCTGCACCTTTCGGCTGCCGGCCCCAACAACGTTACCGCGAACCTCGTTCGCCTAGGGCACATCGACGGCGGCAGCACCGGTTCCACCACGGCTACGCTCACGCTGGGCGCCGACAACACCTTCAACGTCGACACCTTCCGCATCGGCAGCGACAAGGCCACGGGCAACGTGACCATCGCAAGTGGTGGTGTATTTAACCTGGCCGGCAACAATACTGCGGAAACTCATCTGGTGATCGGCAGCAATGCCTCGCCCGGCACGGGCACCAATCCGGCGGTTAGCCATCTCGATCTCACCGGCGGCACGTTCAACGCCACGCTCGATGCGATGTTGATTGGTCATTATCCGGGCGCCGGCTCCGGCAGTGGCAAGGGCGTGTTGACCATGGACGGCGGTACGGTGACCGCCAATAGCGTCGAAATGGCTGTCACCAGCGGCAGCAATCCGGCCAATACCGAAGGCACGATCAACCTGCTGAATGGCACCCTGCGGGCCGGCAGTATCAGCGGCGGCAACGGCACCGCGGCATTCAACTTCACCAACGGCACGGTGGGCAATCTCAGCGGGCAGGATCTCGACATCCAGAACGTGCCGATCAACCTGTTGACCGGCGACACACGCACCTTCGACATCACCGGCAGCAAGACGGCCACCGTCCACGCCTCGGCCGAACTGGCCGGTCCCGAAGGTTTCGTCAAGACCGGCTGCGGCACACTGGTGTTGGCCGGGGCCAACGACTTTGAAGGCAATGTCTCGATCAGCACCGGCGGGGGCGTGCTGCGGCTGGAACACAGCGAAGCGCTGGGAACCAGCAGCAAGACGATAGACGCTCGCGGCTCCACTAACACTTTCACAGTGGAACTCACTGGCGGCATTGCCATCCCGGCGGCGATTGCCTGGCGGACCAGCAATGGCGGCTTGACGAATCCCAACATCCGCAACGTCAGCGGCGACAACCAGATTCTCGGGCAGATTCGCATGGACGGCCTGGGCGGCGATACGGCCGTGATGGTCGACGGCGGCACACTGGAGCTTTCCGACGTCACCAATATTTGGAGCAGCAACGGCCTGCGGCAGTTGATCCTGGCAGGCGACGGCGACGGCAGCGTCAGCGGCGTGATCAGCGACGGCACGGTCGCCGGCCGCACCAGCGGCGTCGTCAAGACCGGACTAGGAACCTGGACTCTGGCCGGTAACAACAGCTACACCGGCGACACCAGCGTGAACGCCGGCACGTTGCTGGTCAACGGCAACAACAGCGGCGGCGGGCTGGTCACCGTGGCTGGCGGGGCCACGCTTGGCGGCA
>JBGTJT010000430.1:0-3437 GCA_041744995.1 Pirellulales bacterium
GCGCCGTTGCCGCCCGCTTCGCCCGATTCGCCGGCGGTCGCTTGGGCGGCCTCTTCGGCGCCGCCTCCCTTGTAGATCGCCGCGCTAAGCGCGTGGGAAGCTTGCTCCAACTCGCTGATGGCGCTCTTGATCGCCTCCAGGTCGTCGCCGCCCGCTTTTTCGCGGGTCTTGCTGATCGCCGCTTCAAGCGGTGCCTTGTCGGCGTCGGTGAGCTTCTCGTCGTGCTCCTTGATGAGCTTTTCCATCTCGAAGCACATCTGCTCCGCCTTGTTGCGGGTTTCGGCGAACTCTCGCTTTTTCTTGTCCTCGGAGGCATGCTCCTCGGCCTCCTTGCGGCGGCGCTCGATCTCCTCCTCGCTCAGTCCGCTCGACTGCTCGATCCGCACGCTCGCTTCCTTGCCGGTGCTGATGTCCTTGGCCGAGACGTTGAGAATGCCGTTGCTGTCGATGTCGAACTTCACCTCAATCTGCGGCACGCCCCGCGGTGCGGGCGGGATGCCTTCCAGGTTGAAGTCCCCCAGGTGCCGGTTGTCGGCCGCCATCTCGCGTTCGCCTTGGAACACGCGGACGGTGACCGCGGTCTGATTGTCGTCGGCCGTGCTGAACACCTTTTTCCGCTCCGTCGGGATCGTGGTGTTGCGCTCGACCAACTTGGTGAACACGCCGCCCAGTGTTTCGATTCCCAGCGACAGCGGCGTAACGTCTAGCAGCAACACGTCCTGCACGTGGCCGGCCAGCACGCCGCCTTGGATCGCGGCGCCGATCGCCACCACCTCGTCGGGGTTCACCCCCTTATGCGGCGGCTTGCCGAAGAACTTTTCGACCAACTGTTGCACCTTGGGGATTCGGGTCGAACCACCCACCAGCACCACTTCGTCGATGTCCTTGGGCGAGAGCTTGGCGTCTTTCATCGCCTGCTCGACCGGCTTGCGGGTCCGCTCGACCAGCGGATCGATCAGCCGCTCAAACGTCGAGCGGTCGATGTTCATCTGCAGGTGCTTGGGGCCGCTGGCGTCAGCCGTGATGAACGGCAGGTTGATGTCGGTCGACTGCGCCGAGCTGAGCTCCTTCTTGGCCTTCTCGCACGCCTCCTGTAAACGCTGCAGCGCCATGCTGTCCTTGCGAAGGTCGATGCCTTGCTCTTTCTTGAATTCGTCGGCCACGTGTTTGATCAGCACCTCGTCCAGATCGTCGCCGCCGAGGTGGGTGTCGCCGTTGGTCGAGATCACGCGGAACACGCCGTCGGCCACCTCCAGGATCGACACGTCGAACGTGCCGCCGCCGAGGTCGTAGACGACGATCGTTTCTTTGGTCTTTTTGTCGAGTCCGTAGGCGAGCGCGGCCGCGGTTGGCTCGTTGATGATACGGGCGACTTCCAGCCCCGCGATTTGTCCAGCGTCCTTGGTGGCCTGGCGTTGCGCGTCATTGAAATAGGCCGGCACGGTAATCACGGCCTTGTTGACCTTGTGCCCCAAGTAGCTTTCGGCCGCTTCCTTGAGCTTGCGCAGCACCTTGGCCGAGATCTCCGGCGGAGTGAATTCCTTGTCGCCGACCTTGACCTTGACGTAGTCCTCTGGCCCGCCGACGACCTCGTAGGGGACGATCTTCTCCTCAGACTGCACCTCGTTGTGTCGTCGGCCCATGAAACGCTTGATGGAGTAGACCGTCCGCGTGGGATTGGTCACCGCCTGCCGCCGCGCCGGTTCGCCAACGAGGGTCTCCCCCTTGTCGTTGAACGCCACCACGCTCGGTGTAAGCCGATTGCCTTCCGGATTGGGGATGACCTTGGCTTCATCCCCCTCCATGATCGCGACGACCGAGTTCGTGGTGCCGAGGTCGATGCCTATGATCTTTTCGCCTTCTGCCATTGGGAGCCTTCCTTTCCTTGGTCTCGGCAATTGAAAATCGAGTTGCGGCCGAGTTGCGTGTGTTCGATGGATTCTGCTGAGTTATACCGCATTCGCGCCCCAGGCGGGCAATCATACAAATTTCGTCCATGCCCTTGGACGCTCCGGCGCGGCCCAGCAGGATAGTTCCAAAAGCAAAGCCCATGCCATGCTGGCACACTCTAGACTGACAAACGTAAGTCATTGTAATAACAACACTTAACAACACCAGAGCGGTCGCGTGAGCAGATTTCGACGAAGGGAGATTTCTGCCAGTATGACAGGGGCACTCACATCGGGCAGGTACGCTTACCAGCGACTGCCAAAGTGGCAGTTTCTTGACAGGTCACGCGACCTAAGTAAAAGTTGAGTCTTGCTTTTCGCGATCCCTAGCTCTCGATGCTTTCTCATGGCAAAAAAGTCCACCAATCGCACCCAAGCCAAGCGGCCCAAGGGCGCCGCGGCCCAGGATCAGCCCACCTTGGCGAGCCTCCGCAAGCAGATCGATTCGATCGATCGCGAGATTGTGCAACTGATCAACCGTCGGGCCGAGACTGCCCAGCAGATTGGCCGAATCAAGGACGAGAATGGTCAGGTGGTGTATCAACCTTGCCGAGAGGGGCAGGTATTGGATCGGGTTGTGGCGCTCAGCAAGGGGCCGGTCAGCGACGCCTGCGTGCGGGCGGTGTTTCGCGAGGTGATTAGCGGCTCGCGCAGCGCGGAGCAAAAGCTGCGGGTCGCCTATCTGGGGCCGGAATACACCTATAGCTACCTGGCGGCCGTCCACCGCTTCGGTCATTGCGTCGATCTGGTGCCGGTGCGGACGATCGCCGCCGTGTTCGAGGAGGTGCTGAATCGCCAGGCCGATTTTGGCGTGGTGCCGATCGAGAACTCCACCGACGGCCGCATCGTCGATACGCTCGATAGCTTTACCCGCTACGACGTCCGCGTCACGGGAGAGGTGCCGCTGCGGATTCACCATCACCTGCTGGGGCGCTGCCCCCGCAGCGAGGTCACGCACGTCTACAGCAAGCCGCAAGCCATTTCGCAGTGCCGCAAGTGGTTAACCACGCACTTGCCGCAAGCCGAATTGGTTGAAGTAACCAGCACGGCGATTGCCGCCGAAACGGCCCGCGATCAGGCGGGCGCCGCGGCGATCGCCAGCCGGCAGGCGGCGGTCAACTACGAGTTGGAGTTTCTGGCCGAAGCCATTGAGGACAACGCGTTCAATCTCACTCGCTTCGCCGTCATCGGCCGCGACTCTCAGCCGCGAACCGGCAAAGATAAGACTTCGTTTATGTTCCAAACGGAGCACAAGCCGGGCGGTCTGGCGGACGCGATGCTGATTTTCAAGCGAAACCGGCTCAACCTGACCTGGATCGAGAGCTTTCCAGTCCCCGGGCGCCAGGGAACTTACCTGTTTTTTGCCGAACTGGAAGGGCACCAGGAGGATTTGCGGGTGCGAAAGGCAATGGAATCGCTGGCTGGCAAGTCGATCCAATTGACGATTCTCGGTTCCTATGCTCAAAGCCAGCCGGTGGAATAGTGGTT
>JBGTJT010000431.1:0-3127 GCA_041744995.1 Pirellulales bacterium
TGATGACCATCATCGCAATTTTGGTCGCCTTGTTGCTGCCGGCGATTCAGGTGGTACGGGCGTCGGCGCGCAAGACGGCCTGCGCCAACAACCTGCACCAGATCGGCATCGCGCTGGCGGCGGCCGGCGAACACGAAAGGATCGATTCGGCCAACTGGCCCACGGCGTTGCTGCCGTTTCTCGAGGGCAGCACCACGGTCACGTTCTGCCCGGAGTTGCCCGACGGCATGGCCGGCTATGGGATGAACAACAAGTACCATCTGCTGATGGGGAGCGAGGACGCCAACAAAATCGTGATGCTCGACTACGGCGCCACGACGGCGCAGATCGCCATGACGCCGGCAGTCGAGCGATGCGAAGACTGGGACGACAACGCGGCGTTCCGGCACATGGGAACGGCCAACGCCTTGTATTTCGACGGCCGTGTGGCGCCGATCAGTCCCAATGAAGTCGATCCCTGCAAGGGAGAAGACGTCGACTCGATTGCGGCAGGCGGCGGCACTGGAAGTTTGACCTACGGAATTTCCGATCCGGAGTACAACAAACAGGACTATCCCTACGCCTTCTACTGGGTTCCCAACCGCGCGCCACCTTCGACGCCCGACATCGATTGCAGCAGCGGCGGCTTCCTGGCGGAGTATCGCCGGGAGACGATCGGGTTTGACAAGCCGCCGGACGTGGTGCGGGTCGATCCAGATATGAATCTTCCCTTCGGCTTCGCGGATGGACCCAATATCACTGCCAATTATCCCTTTCCGCCGGAGAGTCGCAGCCCCCACGATGCCAACGGCAACGGCATTGCGCCGGACTGCATGTTCAGCGCCCGCTGGACGGGCATGATCAAGGCTGACTACTCGGAGAACTATCGCCTGCAGGTGCGGCACGACGACCAAGTGTGGATCTGGATCGACGGCAAACTGGTGTTCGACCGGTACTGCTGCGGTCAATGGTTCCACGGCGGCCAGGACAACAATCCCAACACGCCGGAGTGGTTTCCCATGACGGCCGGCAAGGCGGTGCCGATCGAGATCCGCTTTTTCAACGATCGCTGGCGGCACGACTACCTGGAGATCAAGTGGGAATCGGCCTCCACGCCGCTACAGCACTTAGGGCCGGCCCACGTCGATTGCTATTAGTGCTGTGCCCATCCTACAACGAAATGACTCGCCAAGATGCCCACCATGGCCCGTTTTCGCACAACGACATTGATAGCGGCGGTGGTCGCCGTCGCGGCCGGCGGTTGCCGCGATGAGCCGCGGACCCGCCAGGACGTGTTCCGCGACCAGTTGGAGGTGGAGACGCTTTACTTCACCGCCGACGGCGAGCGGATCTATGCTCCCGGCGCGGACCGGGGGATGATCGTCGACGATTCCGGCCGGGTCGCCTTCGCCGCCTGGCAGTGCGAAAATCCCGACTGCCCAGGGCGGACCAACGACAAACCGTTTCTGTTCCCCCTGCCCGACCCGTTTGCCTACGTCGACGACAAGGGGCAAGTCGCGATTGGTCAACCGATCTCGGACGCGGACATGGCCAAGTTCGAGGATTTCATCGATCTCAAATGCCCCGCCTGCCTCCCCACCCGCGACCGCGAGCGGGAAACGGCCGAACAGCGGCAGCAATATCAAAGCTGGGTCACCCGCCACGTGACGCCCAAGGCGCAGCGCCAACTGGCCGAGTTGGAAGAGGAACTCCGAACCGAGTTCGCCCCGGCGGCGAGTCGCTGAAGTCGGCTTTACATGCAATGGAGCAGCTTCCGACAAGGCATTGTTTATCTGACCGTTTGCCGAGCATAGTTGCTCGCGGTCCTCGTCGCCCGACGTAGCTGACCGCTCTCGATCCACGGCTGATCGATATTCGACCACGATGCTTGTCGCTCCACCGCCGCCGTCGTCGGCTAGCAAGTGGGTGGCGAACCGCATTTTGCCGATGCAAGCCGCGAAAGTCGTTTGCTGCGCTATGCCTCGTTGCTCGGTACCCGATTTTTCCGGGATTCTGCGTGAGAACGCTCCATTGGTATGCGGTATGCAAAAACCCTTGACAATTGAGATTCGCGGGGGAAGTACCGCCGCTGCAAATTGGTTCACCGTACAACGAGGAGAACGAATCATGGGAATGAAATGGATGTTGGGGACGCTGGCAATGTATGTGGCCGTCGCTTTCAGCCCCCTACGGGCGGAAGAGCAACCGCCGAGCCCCACAGGCGCCGATGTGGACGCCAGCGCTGACGTGGACGCGAGTGCGGATAAAGACGCCAGCGCCGATGCGGATGCGAACGTAGAGATCAACCGGGAGCGACAAACTGACAGGGACGCCGATCGACCGGGCGCGGAGCGGGCTGATCGAGATCAGGATCGTCGAGCCGACCAACGGCAAAACGAGCAGCGAGAGCAGCGGCGTGCCGATCAGTCAGGCGATCAACGCACCGGCGAGCAGCGGTTCGAAGAGGAACGCCGCGGTGAAGGCGGGGAGATTGACGCTCGCGAACCGCGACTGAGCGATCTGCCAGGCGATCGGGACGACCGATCGGCTCGCTGGCGCTTCCAGCAGCACAACGGCGAGTGGTGGTACTGGGCGCCGGGGGATTACTGGATGTACTACCGCACGGGCGATTGGCGCCGCTACGACCCCGACACTTACGTGCGGCTGCCGCTGTTTGACGATCGCCAAATTGAGACGGGATACCGGGGCACGCCGGCGCGTCGCTATTATCTCGACGACTATGGCAACCGGTACTTCATCTTGGACGGCCGTCGGTATTACCGCGACCAGACTGGGTTCTTCTACTGGCAGGACGGCCGCCGGCAATATGACCGCAGGTGGGACGACGACCGACGTGATGATCAACGCGGTGATGATCGCGATCGAGACCGTGATGCGCGGGATCGAGGCGAACGAGGCGATCGCGACTTCCGAGATCGGGACGAACGCGACTTCACCGGTCGAGAAGATCGCGGGACTCGGGATCGAGGTGATCGACTCGAATCCGACGTCCGTGGCGACCTACAGATCGACGCGCGGGGCGACGCTCAGTCCGACACTCCCCGCGGCCAAATCGACGGTCGAGCAGGCGCCGAAATTGACGGCCGAGCGGGCGGCCAAGGCGGCGCGCAGGTCGAAAGCGGCGCGC
>JBGTJT010000432.1:0-5464 GCA_041744995.1 Pirellulales bacterium
GGTCAACCCGTTGGCGCCGCAGGCGCCGCATTTTCCCGCCAAGGCGAAGAATGTGATCTGGCTGTTCATCAACGGCGGTCCCAGCCATGTCGATACGTTCGACTACAAGCCGGAGTTGGAAAAGCGGGACGGTCAGAAACTGGACAACTTCGACGCCAAGACCGGCTTCTTTCCCGGCGAAGTCGGCCCGCTGATGAAGTCGCCGTTCAAGTTCGCCCAGCATGGCGACAGCGGCGCCTGGGTCTCGGACTTGTTTCCCCACATGGCCAAGCACGTCGACAAGATGGCGTTCATCAAGTCGTGTTACACCGACAGCAACAACCACAGTCCGGCGCTGTTCATGATCAACACCGGCATGCCGCGGATGGGATTTCCGTGCGTGGGAAGCTGGGTGACTTACGGCCTCGGCTCCGAAAGCGCCAATCTGCCGGCGTTCGTCGTGATGAGCGATCCGCTCGGCCGCGGCCTGCCGAAGGGGCACTCGCTCAATTGGGGCGCGGGCTTCCTGCCGAGCGTTTACCAAGGCACCTGGCTGGCGCCCAAGGGTCCGCCGATCGCCAACCTCGACCCGGCCGCCGTCCATACCAAGGATCGCCAACGGGCGCAGCTCGATCTACTCTCCCAATTGAACAAGCACCACCTGGCCCAGAATGAAGCGGAACTGGAACTTTCGGCGCGGATTGAGAGCTTCGAGTTGGCCTACCGCATGCAGTCGGCCGCGCCCGAGGCGATCGATTTCCAGAGCGAGCCGGACCACATCAAATCGCTCTATGGACTCGACAACGACAAGTGCAAACACTTTGCCGAGCAATGCCTGGTCGCCCGGCGAATGGTGGAACGGGGCGTCCGCCACGTACAGATTTACTCCGGCGGCATGGACAACCAGCGAAGCTGGGACGGCCACAAGGACATTCAGGGCAACCATAGCGGCTTCGCCCTGGAGACCGACCAGCCGATCGCCGCGCTGCTGGAAGACCTCGACCAGCGGGGCCTGCTGGATGACACGCTGGTCATCTGGTGCGGCGAATTCGGCCGCTTGCCGATCTCGCAACCGGGCGACAAGCCGGGCCGCGACCACAACCCGCACGCCTTCACCTGCTGGCTGGCCGGCGGCGGCGCCAAAGGGGGCGTCTCTCATGGGGCGACCGACGAGGTCGGCTTCAAGGCGGTCGAAGATCGAGTCAACGTCCACGACCTGCACGCCACCATCCTGCACCTACTGGGCCTCGACCACGAAAAGCTAACCTACCGCTTCAACGGGCGCGACTTCCGCTTGACCGATGTGGCGGGAAACGTGGTCAAGAGCGTGATTGCGTGATTAGCCGACAATGCCAACTTCAAGAGTGCAAAAACGGGGCGACGCCTAACGTGGCTTCTGCGACGGTCAAATGCCGGGCGGTAGGGCGCCGTCGTATTGGATGTCGTAGTCGAACACCAACCCGTCTTCGCCGATAACAAGGTTCAGGTCCGGGTTGTCCGCGGCCTGCTCGTTGAACTTCGCCGGCAGATAGTTTTTGAACTCTTGCTCGCGAAACAGGGAGAGTTGCACCAGGCAGGGTCCCAGCGGCACGCCCGCCTGGTCCGCCAAGAGTTGTGCCTCGTAATGACCGGCGGCGTCGGTCGTCGCAATCGCGGGGCGAGTCTTGCTTTGGGGGATGAACGCGACCACGACCCCCTCCACGGGCTGTCCGTTGATCGTGATCCTTCCGCTGACTTCCCCTGTGGAGATCGCCGGGCTGTCGCAACCGGCCAGAACTGCCAGCAGCAGTGCGGTGACGACCATCGACGTTGGTTGGGGCGCCATCTCGTTTCCCTTAGAACTCACGAATCACCTGTCCGTCGTTGCGGATTGATAGCAACTGGAACACGCCATAGTCCGCGGGATTCATGTTGAAGCTGATACTCTCTTCGATGAATTGAACCGACCCGTCCGCCAGTGCAAACTGCGCCCCGCCCGGGTGATGGCTGCTGAATGCGGTGCCGGTCACGTACCAGGGGGACGTCGGCGGCGGGTTGATGGGATGGGTCGAGGTACCCAGAATCGCATGACCATGGGCGGCGTTCCCGGCGGACTTGGTTACGCCAAGCCACGTCGTGCGATCGTTCTTCGCTCCCGGCAGACCGCGTTCGCCGAACATCAGCGTGTTGCTGGTGCCGTCGCTGATCTCCGCGATCTTGACCGATTTAATGTTGGTAAACACGCCGCCATGTTCACCCGCGAAATGGGCGCCGAAGTTTTGCGTCAGCGGGGGCACACCGTGAACGCCAACATAGGTCGACCGGCCCACCCCTTCGTCCCGGCGATACCGTTGTTCGGTGTCGCTGAACGCCGTCATGTAATTTCCCGGAACGTCGGGACAACTGGGGCATTGAAACACACTGATTCGGGAAGAACTGGCGCTGACAAAATCCTGGTGTTGCACCGGGTAGGACGAGATCGGCGTGTTTCCGGGCTTGTCCCCCAGTGCCACGATGATCTCGTGCAGCGTGTAGTCGTCGACCCCCAAGGCATGATACTGGGCGGAGAGTTCCAGGAACGGGAACAGCCGCACCGGCCAGGCCCAATCGGGATTGGACGAGATGGCCAGGTTGGCGTCCTCATAGCCGGCGGGCAGCGAGCCGAAGGTGAAATCGTGTTTGTGGGCGGACAACGCCAACTGTTTGAGGTTGTTGCTGCACTGCAGCCGCCGCGCCGCTTCGCGTGCCGATTGCACGGCGGGCAACAACATTGCAATCAAGATGCCGATGATGGCGATCACCACCAGCAGTTCCACCAACGTAAATCCATTCCGTCGAGACATGGCTCACCTCACGTTTTGCAAACGTGCTCCCCTATTTCATCCGCCGGCGGACGATCAACAGACCAACAAGGCCGCCGAGGGCCAGCAGCACGAGCGTTCCCGGCTCGGGAACTGGCGGCACCGCGAATGCCAGGGCATTGGCAAAGGTGGCGTCGTCGCCCGTAAGAATCACGGTATTAGTGATTAAAGAATCCCCAGCGGTGCCAGGGGTATTCTGGTTCTGGATGGTTTGCCGGAACCAGTTGAATCCGGCCGAGTTCCAAAGGGCATACAAATCGCCAGCCGAAAGTCCCGATCCCTCGACGGAGGAACTCGTCGGATTGATCCAGACGTTCATCAGGGTGTCATCGGAATTAGTAGGAGTAACGCCGTTACTGGTAGCTTGATACGTATCGGATAACGTCGCATCGTAGTGCAACTTAGCGAGCAAGGTGATCGTTTGACCGGCCATGTCCTGAGTCAAATTGACGGTTGTCCGTTTCGGTGTGCCATTACCTAGGAGCTGGCCATTGCCAGTACCAATCGTCTGAATCAACCCGTCGTCATTAACCTCAATACCAATGCGAGGCGCCGAAGTTTCATTGACGTAAAATTGCCATTGCAGGTGCGCATTCGAATCTGTGCCGAAGGTGAAGGTGCTCACGACATAGACCGTAGGCGTGCCGCTGGCGGGTAGCACTGATCCGCTATTAAGCGTATTGACGTTCGTGTTCTGAAAAGTCGTCGCGAGGTTCTGGCCGTCGGGCGTCAGGCTGTAGTCTGCAAGGTTGATAACTGCCGCCTGGACCGAACCTGCGGCGAGTATGGTGATGACGGCGAGTGCGGTCGACACGGTTTTGGATCTCATAGCTTCAATTCCTCTCGTTAGACGGAGTAAAAAAAGGCGTCTGCAGGTCATTCCGACACGCCGGCCGCCGCACCCGCGACGAACGACCGGCTCCCTGGCGATGCCGACGCCGCATCACACGGATGGCCGGATGATGGGCAATTGCAAAGCGACCATGAACTATTGGCCCGCCACTGCATCTCGCCCAGCCCCCAAGCGCATCAGTGCCGCCGGGAAGATTTGAATACTCCCATTCTATTTCGATGGACTATACTATGGACGCCAAACTGTTATTTATTGGCGTCACAATGGCGAGACGAGCTTGGGCGCAGGTTAGAGAAGGAACATTCAAAAATCCCCACTTTTATCCTCTCGAGCAAATCCTGCCGAATGGCTGGCCAAGCGAGTAGCGGAAAAGAATCAGCAGCGTGAGACCACCCAGCCCCAGTAGCGCGAGCGACACGGGCTCGGGGACGAGTATGTCTCCGGAGATGAGCACATCTTCGAGGTTCGTATTGCTCAACAGATAGACATTGAATGACATATTCGCATTTGCTGCATCGGGGTAGTGCGCAAGATTACCAGTGCCGGGGCTGGCACCACCGCCTAGTACGTTTGCACCGCCGAGTACCGCCGGGTTATCACCCGACCAATCGTTTCCCGTCATGCCCGTTGTCAATTGCACGAGCGAGCCATTGACTTATACCGAGATCTCGTCATTTTCGAGATCGATGACCGACACGATCTGCACACCCAATGTCACGCCGGACAACCCATGCGCCCCGATGGCGTCGAGGTTGCCATCGCCTTTGACACGGAGATAAACATTGGTGCTACCTAAGAGAACGTTCGAACCAAGCGTACCGCCACCTGCTTCCCAGATGATGAGCGAGTCTGTCGCTGGCATCGCCAATTGATCAATGGCAGCTTGAGTGTAGTCGAACAGGGTCTCGATAATCACCGAGTTTGTCGTGTTGTCCGATCCACCCCAGGTCTGTGCATTGCCCATTTGGCCGTCGGTATAACTATAGCTGAAGATCGGTGCGCCATCGGCCGAACCGACTGCGACAACGGCCAGGACGACCGAGGGCATTAGTAGCTTCGTATTCATTGGTAATTCTCCTGTTTTCGCTGTGGTCACCAGATGCATGTTTCATGCGAAGAATGCACCAACAAACGTGCCCAGTCAGATCACTACTCCAACATTTGCACGGTGACACGACCGCAATTTCTTAATATGCTTGAAGATAATTTATTATCTGCGCCAAATACTTTCTATTTCACGCCATTCCCAGAAGCCAGCCATGCTCGGAAAACGCCGCGTAGCCATCGCCCTGCGGATCGACGAAGCTTATCCCCATCACCACGAAGTGTTGACGGGAGTGCATCGCTTCGCCCGTGAGCATCCGGCGTGGGATTGCATCATCGACGAGCACCCCGACTATCGAAGTCGTCGCAGTGAACCGGCGGCTCGCTACGACGGAGTCATCGCGCGGGCGTTGCCCGCATTGCAGCGACGTGTAAACCGCCATGGAATACCGCTGGTCAACACGTGGTATCAGCACGCACGGCCCGGCTTGCCGGGCGTGTACGTCGACACGAAGCGGATCGGCGAACTCGTGGCCGAGCACCTGCTGGCACGAGGCTTTCAGCGATTCAGCTACGTTGGTGTCGCGGGCTATCGGCAGGCGAATGAAATTGGGTGTAACTCGCATCCCGCTTTTATGCAGCTTGCCCGTAGAGCGTATTTTGTTCAGTTTGGATTCGGTGTTGGTCGAATTCCTTCCAGTCGCCGTTGAGGTAAATCGACCGTAGGTAGAGCATGGCCTGGGCGCCT
>JBGTJT010000433.1:0-7003 GCA_041744995.1 Pirellulales bacterium
CGCCTCGCGGGCGGCGACGGCGGCCTCGATCGCGGCGATGCCGAAGGCGTTGATCGCTTCACCCGGGCGCAGCACGGCCTTCAGCCGCTGGTGCAGCGGCTCGGGAGCCCGGAATTACATCGGCCGCGGACGGCGTGTGGAGTGAATGGCCATCGATGACTGCCGTGGGTTGCGTTTTGTAGAAGAGGTGCGAACTATGACTTCGGCTGCGGTGGATCGCTTCCCGGCCAACGCCGGCCATCACGCAACGGCCTGTGCATATCACCCAGCTGGCGCGCTGTGCAACTTGCCGACAGTTACACACAGGACTACCGCACCCAAGCGTTCGCGGACCGTGGCTGCCGCTCGTGGCGATGCCGGTGGCGCACTTCAAGCAGTTGCAACCCACGGTCGGCCAGCGCCGCGATAGACGTCTTTTTTACACTCCGTGCGTTATGAACAAAAATGCCCAGGTCGCGCCCGCGTCCGGCTTTCAGAACCCCCTCAGACTTGCTACGATTATTGGGGGACTCCCGATACGCCAAACCAGTTAGTCCTGTGTCTGCATGAATTCCATCTAGCAACGGCCCCTTCTGCCCTTATGTCGACATTCACCCAGACTAAACCGTGGCCTCTCGTCGCCGACTTCAATGCGGTGCTTCAAAATCCCAAGGCGGCATTTCGCGATCCGCAGCTCAAACAGTGTCGTATCGAACGAACTTCCCTGGGCCAACCGCGGCCTTGGTCGGGCAAGTTTGCCACCGTTTTTCACGGGACGCTCCCGAGCGGCGACTCGCTTGCTATTCGGATATTTAACGGACGATCCGAGGAGCGTCGCGAACGGTACACTGCGATCCATGAGTATCTGTCCCGTGGCGTTGGGTCGTCACTCGTTCCCTTTGATTATGTCCCAGAGGGGATTCTCTGCCCAAAGGACGGCGAGTGGTATCCAGTTATCAAAATGCAGTGGGTGCAAGGGAAAACCCTGTTCGATTGGTTGTCCCAGAAATGCGCCGAGAAGAATTCGCGAGCGATTAGTTCACTTGCAGAACGCTGGCTGTCGCTGGTCGCCGATTTGTCGGAGCATCGCGTCGCTCACGGCGATTTACAACATGGCAATGTGTTGATTACAGCCGCTGGCGATATACGTCTTGTCGACTATGACAGCATGTGCGTGCCCGAGCTTGTCGGCCGCCCCAATTTGGAGATCGGTGTTGAGCCGTATCAGCATCCTGCCCGGGATGCTGATACGGTACTGTCACTGCAAATCGATCGCTTTAGTGCCCTATTCATATACCTTGGCCGAACTGCTGGAAGTATTCAGCAATGCCCGCTTCAAACAACTTAGCAGGACTACGAGTGTGCATCTTGAATGGTTGGCTGAAGGCAGACTTTGGCGACTTCGATAGAGCAAGCCTACCCTTCCTCTAGCCGCTGGCACCGAGGCCGACGATCACCACGATAAACATGACAGGGAGAAGCGGCCATTTCAATACTCCTTGCTTGCCGATGCTCATTCTTGCCTCAGTCAAACGGTCGCTCCATCGGCCGGAAACTATGGTACGATAAAACCGCAACGGAGTGGACCGCGTCCAAGGGCTGGTGAGAGCGTTGCCGTATGATCCTCCACGTCGATATGGATGCCTTTTACGCATCGGTCGAAGAGCGGGATGACCCGGCACTCATCGGCAAACCGGTGATCGTCGGCGGCACGCCCGAGAAACGGGGCGTGGTCTGTGCCGCCAACTATGCCGCCCGGAAGTTCGGCGTCCACAGCGCGATGCCCTCCGCTACGGCTCAGCGGTTGTGCCCGCACGGCGTATTCCTCCCGACTCGGATGGAGCATTACGCCACGGTTTCACGGCAAATGCGAGAAATCTTCCACCGTTTCACCCCGCTGGTCGAGCCGCTTTCGCTGGATGAAGCGTTTCTGGACGTATCGGGCAGTATTGGCTTGTTCGGGCCACCTGCCGAGATCGGTCGGCGGATCAAGCGGGAGATTCGGGAACTGTTGCAACTGGTTGCTTCTGTGGGCGTCGGCCCCAACAAGTTTCTCGCCAAGATCGCCAGCGACCTGGAAAAGCCGGACGGATTCGTCGTCGTCGATCCAGATGCCGTCCAGGAGTTTCTCGATCCTTTGCCGGTGGGGCGACTGTGGGGAGTTGGCCGGCAGACGGGGAAGCTGTTTCAGCGGTTGCACGTGCGCACCATTGGCGATCTACGGCGGTTGCCGCTCGACGTCTTGCAAAGTCATCTGGGACAACACGGGGAGCATTTGTGGCGACTGGCCCATGGCATTGACGATCGAAAGGTAGTGCCCGACCGGGAAGCAAAATCGATCTCCCACGAGACGACGTTCGCGTCCGATGTCACGGACCTGGACGTCCTGCGTGCTTGGCTTCTTGAGCTGACCGAGCAAGTCGCGCGGCGACTGCGGCGCCATGAGCCACGAGGTGGCGTGGTCCATCTGAAGGTCCGATTCGCAGACTTTCGCACCATTACCCGCAGCCAGAAGCTCTCAGAACCGACCGGGAGTACGGACCTGCTGTGGAACACGGCCGGTCAGTTGCTCGCGAGGCGCCTGCCCGTTGACCGACAACCAATCCGCCTGCTCGGGATGGGTGTCAGTGGAATCGACAGCACCGGCCAGAAGCAGCAGCACCTCTTCGACGCAGCCGAGCGGCAGCGCAGCGATGAAATCGACCAGGTAGCCGATACCATTCGGGACCGCTTCGGCAGTGCCGCATTGCGTCGTGGAAGTGCGCTGGACCATGGTGCTGAACATCGGCCACAACCGCGTCCCGGAGACGGCGGCGGATGATTGCGCACATGGCAACGGCCGATCTCTTGCGGCCGGAGCCGCACGGGAGCGACGAGTGTGGCTGACGGTGCCGGGCAGACGATCCCGATCGCCAGCCGCGCGATCTATTCGCCGCCATCAAGAAGAGGACGCCCGAGAGGGCCAGCAACCCTGACAATCAATAGGCGGCGATTCTCACGATAGCTTGTCCCGGCTGGGAGCATGAGCGAGACGTCAAAGGATCCATTTGGACGGCTGCATCCTGTTGGAAGCAAACCGCGTTGAGCAGGTGCAGCGAAGAGCGATGAAAACGCTCTTGGCCGCGCACTTCGGATTGGTCGGCGACGAGAGGCGGATCCGCCAATTGTCCAGAACGCCAACCTGTCCAATTAGACCACCTATGCTTTGCAAAGTTCTTTGCAATTTGCAAAGCCAGATTCTTTGCAAAATTGGCTATCCGTAAACCGTTGTCGTTTAACGACTTAAAAGTCGGGGTGAAAGGATTTGAACCTTCGACCTCTACGTCCCGAACGTAGCGCTCTAGCCAAGCTGAGCTACACCCCGTTTGTTGTTCCTTTCAGGTTTGGCCTGCTGTTGGCCGCCCCTTTAGTGGGAAGTCCTTATTGTATGTGGCCGACGGTGAGGGTCAACGGGAGAGGGGCGTTGGGGATGCGAACTTCTTTTAGGCGATTGTTTGTCCGTGGGGGACCGGCATAGACGCGTTTCTTTCCGCCGCGGGACGCGCAGACACGGCTCTTCCTGTGGCGGGACGCGTCAGTCACGACTCTCCTGAGCCTATTAAGGGGACGAAGCGGCAGGGGGTTAGGTTCGCTGTCTCGAACGTGTTTCCGGCGCGGCGGATTTTCTTTAGCGTTTGGCGGGCCGCGCCGTCGAAGGGGCCGACCAGGATGCCGCCCTCGGTGAGTTGTGCCAGCAAGGCCGGCGGACATTCCTCCGCCCCGGCCGTCACCAGGATGCGGTCGAACGGGGCCGCTTCGGGCCAGCCTTGGGTGCCGTCGCCGGTGCGATAGTGGACGTTGCCTGCGCCCAATTGCTCCAGCACGGCGCGTGCTCGTGACGTTAGCGGGGCGTGTCGCTCGATGGTATACACCTCGTGTGCCAGTTGGGCGAGGATCGCCGTCTGGTAGCCGCTGCCGGTGCCGATCTCCAGCACGCGGTGCCCTGCGGCGAGTTCCAGCGACTCGCTCATCAGCGCCACCATATAAGGCTGGCTGATCGTCTGCTCGCAGTCGATGCCGCAGGCATGGTCGCCGTACACCAACTGAGGATTGTCCTCCTGCAGGAACGCCTCGCGCGGAACGATCTCCATCGCCTCCAACACGCGTCGGTCGCGAATGCCGCGGTGGAGCAACTGCTGTTCGACCATCTTATGGCGCGCGGCGGAAAATTCAGTTTGCAGCGACATGATGCAACTCCCAGGCATATGCTCGACACGGTTCGCCGAACCCTTTGGCCTTGCCTTCCAACAATTGCACCCGGCGATGCCGCTTAATCGTGGTGCTAGGCAACACCGCGGCCGGCGTCGCTGGGGGCACCTGAAGCCAAGTTGTCGGCGCGCCAATCGACCACTTGCAATTCTACGGAGTTTCGGCCGCGGAAGTTATTGATGATCGGCCGATAGGCAATGGCAATGGGCCCGACATGTTGACTCAGTGCTCCCAGCCAGTCGCCGCCGCCGAAGGCGACGCACCGCAGTCGTTGCCCGTGTTGGTCGAGCCTTAGCGACAGATGTCTTCCCCCGCCGCCAATTTGTTTGGGCGTGTCGCACAGTGTGACGTCGGTAGCGCACAGCAGCGGCTGTTTATTGCCCGCGCCAAAGGGGGCCAACGCTTCGATCTGCCGCACCGCGTCGAAGGTCAGGGCCGAAAGCGGACACTCGGCGTCGATCACCAGGTCGGAGATTCGCTCGGCGACGGTGATGTTCTCCGAGGCGTAGTCGCAAAACGCCGCGCGAAACTCGTCGAGCCGCTCCTCTTCGATTCGCAGCCCGGCGGCGGCGGCGTGACCGCCGTGGCTGAGCAGGTAACTGTCGCATTGCTGCAGCGCGGCGTGCAGGTCGAAACCGGGCACGCTCCGCGCGCTCCCCACGCCCGGCTTGACGCCCAGATCGTCCAGCGAAATCAGCACGGTGGGGCGGTGGAACTTCTCGGCGATGCGGCCGGCGACGATGCCGATCACGCCGGCATGCCAGCCGTGTCCGGCGAGCACCAGGGCCGGATCCTCGCGTGGATCGAACCGTTCGACCGCTTGCTTGCGGGCGGCCAGATAAATGCTCCGCTCCAGGCTTTGCCGGCTTTCGTTCAATTCGTGAATGTACTCGGCCAACGCCAGCGCACGGTCGGTCTTGTTGGTCGTGAGCAGTTCGATCGCCAGTTGCGCCTGGCCGAGTCGGCCGGCGGCGTTCAGCCGCGGCGCGATGCTAAAGGCGATGTCGTCGCCGGAAAGCTGCGGCTTGCTGTCGAGTTGCAGCAGTCGCAGCAGCACCTCCAGCCCCAGCGGCGGCATGCTCTTGAGGCTGTGCAGGCCGTGGAGCACGAGAATGCGGTTCTCGTCGATCAGCGGCACCACGTCGGCGATGGTGCCGATCGCCGCCAGGCCGACCGCTTGCAGCAGGAACTTCTTCAGCGGCGGGCTGACCCGCTGCGACTCGCTGGCCCGTTGGCAAATCGCCCAGGCCAACTTGAACGCCACGCCGGCGCCGCACAGGCCGGTAAAGGGATAATTGTGCCCCGGCAGCGCCGGATGCACGAGCGTCGCTTCGGGGAGCTGTCGTCCGAATGAATGATGATCGGTGATGACCAGCGACAGCCCCAGTTGTCTGGCGTGTGCCGCTTCCTCGACGCTGGCGATGCCGCAGTCAACGGTAATCACCACCTGTCCGCCGCGGGCGGCGATCTTGTCGAGCGCCTCGTTGCTCAGCCCGTAGCCCTCTTCCAAGCGATGCGGCACATAGTAGCTGACGTCCGCATCGAGCTGCTGCAAGCATTGCACCAGAATTGCGGTGGCGGTCATGCCGTCGCAATCGTAATCGCCGTAGACGACGATTCGCCGGCGGTCGCGGACCGCCTGGTGGATCAGGTCGGCGGCTTCATGCACGCCCGGCAGCTCGCCCGGATCGCGGAGTCCGGTCAGCTTGGGCTGCAGGAACCGCGCGGCGCCGTCGGCGTCGGGAATGCCGCGGGCGATCAGCAGTTGAGCAACCAGCGATGACACCCCCGCCGTGCGCGATAGGCTGGCAATGCGTGCTGCGTCGTGCGCGAGAATGCGCCACTGTTTCGCCATGTCGTCCCTGAGTGGCTGGCTGGAATCGACGGACCGCCGCGAGTGGTTCTCGAGGGAGGTTATTTCTTCTTCTCGACATGCACCGTATGGCGGCGCAGGCGGGGGCTGTATTTCTTCAGGCGGAGCTTCTCGCCTCCCGGCTTGCGGCGAACGGTGTAGTTGTAATCGCCCGTTTCCTCGCATACCAGAAACAGGGTCTCCACTTTCTTTTTACTCTTGGCCATGACGGCTTTGCTCCGATCGGTTTGCTGCACGTCGGACCCAGCGGGCCGGACGGGATGAATGGTGGTTCAGGCTGAGGTCGGGATTGATTCCCAAACCTTGTAATGTAATCGTTTGCAATAGAGATTGACCAGAGCCACCGACCGCTTTCGATGTCGTTGAAATGCTGGATTTCGCTCCTCATCGAGTCGCCGAGGGGATCTGGGGAATAACTGCCGCCGCGATCGTCGATAGAAGAAAAAATGAAACAGTCCGCCACCATTCGTCGCCGAAAGGGCCGGCCGAGTCGGGCAGTAGTGGCCAATGGTATTGCCAGATAACGAGTTGCGCGAAATGGGCGACCGCCGATGGGGAGCCTGCAATGCTCCCCTTGCGACAGTTCGACACGGCCGGCAGTGGTGAAATTCTTGATCTAACTTCAACATTGGGTTAGGTTAAAGTCAGATGAACCGTACCACCCGGAGTCGGCTTTCGCGTGGTTCTGATAATTTTTGTGGATTTAACCTTTTGATTTCCGCCTTTCATCAGGCGGATTGGGTGTTTGTTTGCGAGGCCGTCGGGAGTCGGCTTTGCCGTTGGAGAACTTCAACGCCGAGATCGCGGGTTCCCGCGTCAGGGGTTCGCCAGGGTGATTGCTGTCTGTTTCGACGCGCGTTTGCCTGAATAAGTTCTCATCAGTTGCCTCCGGCGGCGCCCGCG
>JBGTJT010000434.1:0-10517 GCA_041744995.1 Pirellulales bacterium
GACCATCGCCGCCGGCCCGGCGAGTTGGGCCGTCAGTAGCGGCGCGAACAGCCAGCCGGAACCGAGCGTGCCGCTAATCGCCACGAACGTCAAACCAATCAGGCCGATCGACCGCTGGAATTGCATCGCCGACGCGCCTCATTTTATACGGGGATACAGCGTCGCCAGTCGGCGCTGTTCGGCGGTGATGATGGACAATGGCAAAAGCTCGACGAAGCGAACGGCCAGCACGCCCGGGGCGGCACGTCGTTCGGCGATCGTCTCCGCGGCAATTTCGGTACCGTCGGCCAGCGTGATCGTCGCACTGCGCGGCGCATCCCAATGTGGCGGAGTCGTTGCGTCCACCACCAGGCTCGCGCCCCCTTCGGACATCTCCAGAACGGTAAACCGGCGGCCGTCGACATCCAGCCGAGGACGCTGCGCCACGGGGAACACAATCCGAAAGTATTGTCGCTGTTGGTCGATTGGCGAAGCAGAATCCATACCGCAAGCTCCCCGGTTGTCGGGCCGCGGGGCGCGCAGAATCGGCCCTACAGTAGATAGGTCGCAATTGGGGCGTTGTCAAAGCAAAACGTCGGCCGACCTGAACAACACGGCTGAACTAGCCGGCCTTGGTTTCCAGCCACTTCCGGCGATAGTCGCCGGGGGTCATGCCGACTTCGCGGCGGAAGATCTGGTGCAATCGAGCAACCGGGCCGAAGCCAACCGCCTGGGAGATCTCCGCCAGCGAGCGGCGGCCGTCGCTCAGTTACCGCTTGGCCCGCTCGATCCGCACGCGGCGGATTTCGCTGGCGATGGGGCGTCCCAGGCACTTCTGGAAATGGTTCTGCAGCGTCCGTTTTTCAACATGCACCGCCTCGGCCACGTCGTCGCGGGTGATCGCGTAATGGGCATTCTCGGAGATAAACTGCAGCGCGGCGGCCACCATTTCGTCGTCGGGGGCTACGAAGTCGGTCGACTCGCGAATCACCAATCCCCGCGGCGGCAAATAGATCTGCTCCGGCTCCGCCGATGAGCTGCTTCGCCTGCGGCGCCCGCGCCTGCGGCTGGAACGCTTGGCCTCCATCAGCCGTTGCAGCAGCCGTGCGGCTTCATACCCGACGCGTTCGTGGCCCAGTTCCACGCTGCTGAGCGAGGGTTGCGGATGTTCGCACAAGGTCGGCTCGTTGTAGCCGGCGACGACGGCCACGTCTTCCGGCACCCGCCAGCCGCGACGCTGGCACAACTGGACCACCAGGCGGCCGATCTCCTCGGTGCAGACATGGACACCGATCGCGGCAGCGACTTCTGGGCCGACATTTCAGCGGCCAACTTCAACGTCTGGGTGTTCGGCGACGGTGCGGGAACGAGGACCACCTTCGAAGGTAACGGCTATTACAGTTTCGCCCAGTACCTGCCGGGGGCCTCGCTGGAGATGTCCACCGTGTTCGAGGCCGCGGTGTTCAACGGCGGCCCGGTCGGTGGCTTCGTGTTCCAACTCGCTGTCGTCCCCGAACAGGGCGTTCCGCAGCGCCTTGTGGTTCTGGGGATCGGCGGCCAACCAGTCGATTCCCCCGCGACTGCGTCGGCTGGCTGGCCAGTCGCTGCTCCTGCACACCTTCTCCGGGGCGGTCCCAGATGGCCATCTTCATGGCGGGGTCGTGCGCCAGGCGGTCCAGGTCGTCCTGGTTCTCGTCGCCCAGGGCCAACGCATACAGCCGCTCCCCGAGTTGGTGAATTATGCGGGGTAAACGGCCAGCAGGCCCAGAATGCCCGCAGCAACCAGGTAGTACATTGTGGGAAGAATGGTCATGCGAAGCGTCCGTCCTTCCTGCCCGAGCAGCCCCACGGTTGCAGAGGCGGCGACCACATTATGTATAGCGACCATATTTCCCGCTGCAGCGCCGACAGCCTGCAGGGCAACCATGGTTGCCCCTGAAACACCGAGTGCGTTTGCCACTTCAAACTGGAACTGGCTGAGCATCATGTTGCTGATGGTGTTGGAACCGGCGATGAAGGCTCCAAGGCCGCCGATCGTCGGGGCGAAAAGCGGATAAAGGGAACCGAAGGTATCGGCGACGAAACTGGCCATGGCCACAGGCATGGAAACCAGATCGGCGTTATTGACCCCGGAATTGATCAGAGATCCGCCTAGCGGTAGGTCTCCAGCCCGTGGACGTGGCGGATGCCCAACCCACCTCTCGACGATTACTTCGTCGACGAAGCGCGGTTCTTTCAGCTCCTGGCGAATTCGCTCGACGAACGCCTGGCAACACATACCGAAAACACTGGTGGGCGTTACCCACCCTACTATTCTCTTTCAGGGAAGTGGCACCCTCAAGAGTGCAGGGCAACGGCAAAGCCGACTGTGCCACCCCGCCGCCAAACCAATCTGTTTGAGCTGGTTCGTACATTGAACTCGTCGCGCCGCCTCACGCGTCGACTGAACGGCCAGTAGCAAAAGGGCGACGAGAATCCCGATGAGCGCAATCACCACCAAGAGCTTGTCTTGTGTACGTATCTTTCAGATATCGGCGCCTGGACGGCGTTCGGCCCGGTTGCCGTCGGCACATAATCAACGCTGGTCGGCGTCCAGCTTTCGCAAGCGGATGTTTCGGTACCAGATCTCTCGGTTGTGATTCTGCACCGAGAAGTAACCGCACAGCGGCTTGTCCTTGGTGCGCGGGTTTTCGGACTGGTCGAAGTCGTGGACGACCTGGTCGTTTTTCGTGACGGTGATCTGCGGGCCGCGGCATACGATGTTCACCCTGTTCCACTCGCCCACCGCCTTCGTCGCGTTGACCTGGGGCGCGACCAAGTGGTACAGCGACATGCTGCCCCCTCCGGAAGGCTTCTTGCCGCGGTCGGCCAGAATCTGCAACTCGTAGCCTGAGACCGACGGCCGCTTGTCGTGGCTGGTGTACGGCGCTCCGCGAATGCCAAGCCCGCTGTTGCAGTCCTCGCCCATCTTGTATTCCAGCTCGACCTCGAAGTCGCACAATTCGGTGTCGTAGCGCAAGAAGCCGAACCCCTTGCCTTGGCAGTGCAGTTCGCCTTCGTCGGTGACATTCCAGATGCCCTCGGCCTTGTTCCCCTCGATCACCCAGCCGTCGAGCGTTTTTCCGTCGAAGATGGGCTGCATCGTATCGTCGGCCGCTTGTGCCGTGTTCGCGCCATGAAGGGCCAGACAGCACATCAAGAACGCGTAAGACTTTGCGTAATTCATCGTAACCCTCGGTTCTCTAGCAAGGACAAGCTCGCGGGCGTTGCCGTCCGTCGCTGCCTGTCGACTTTGATACGTTTTCCCATCAAGCTATTCTTACTTGGCCGCTTCTTTGAGTTCCTGGAAGCGTGCCCGCATCTCGGCGAGGCGTTCGGCATGTTCCGGATCGGCGGCCACGTCGTTCTCTTCCCGCGGGTCGACCTTGATGTGGAAGAGCTGTTCGACGTCATGTTCCGGCCAATAAAAATACTTCCAGTCCTTGCGGACCAGCGCCTCGGAGGCCGGGATGAAGTCGGCGTTTCTGAGCGTCGGATGCTCGTAGAAAAACTCGTCGCGCCACTGCGGCTTGGTCTCGGCCAGGTAAAGCGGAGCGATGTCTTGGCCTTGCATGTTCTTCGGCGCGTCGATGCCGACCGCCGCCAGGATCGTCGGCGCCAGGTCGACGCTGAGCGTGAAGTCGTCGTTGGTCGTGCCATGTTTCGCTTTCGGCATCCGCGGGTCGCGGATGATCAGCGGCACGCGGATGCTCTCCTGGTGCGGATACCACTTGTCGGCCAGGCCGTGCTCGGCATGGTAGTAGCCGTTGTCGGTGGTGAAGATGACGAGCGTGTTGTCGAGGACGCCCTGCTGCTTGAGTTCGTCGAGGATCCGCCCGCAGGTGGCGTCCACTTCGGTGGCCAGCCGGTAGTAGTTCTTCATCATCGTCTGGTATTTTTCCGGCGTATCGAACCGCCAATGCCAGCGGTTGCGACCTTCGTTCTTTTCGTCGAAGAACGAAGGCAGCCGCCGCCACGACTCCTCGGTGGCATTCGGCGGCACGGGAATCGTGACATCCTTGTACAGTTCCATGCTTTCCGGTTGCGGCAGAAACTGATCCGGGTGCGAATCTTCGGCATGGGTCGCGAAGAAGCAGACCGTCAGGCAGAATGGCTTGTCTTTCGGCCGGTCCCGGAGGAACTCCAGCGCATCTTGTTCGTTCCGCTCGGTCACGTGGATCTGCTCGCCATCGGCGGTCTTGTACCAGTGGCGACCGTGGTACGACCGGCTGAAGTCGTACTTGTCGGCCGGGATATTGCCGTTGTGCCATTTGCCGACGTGGCCGAGATGATATCCGCCGGCACGCAGCAGGCCCGGATAGGTTTCCGCCCAGGGAGTTTTCCAAGGGGTAAACCCGCGGCAGCCGTGCCGCGACATCCACTGACCGGTATACAGGCAGGCGCGGCTGACGCCGCAGATCGAGGTCGTCACGCAGTTCTCCGTGAACCGCATCCCCTCGGTCGAGAGGCGGTCGAGGTTCGGCGTCTTGACGACCGAATTGCCCGCGACGCCCAGGGTGTCGTGCCGCCAGTCGTCGGCGTACAGCACCAGCACATTCATCGGCTCGGCCGCCAGCAACGGGGTGCAGGCCGCGGCCAACCAGGCCCACAAGGTGAACATCAAGAGTCTCATGCGCGTTGGTACTCCTTGTTAAACTGTCGGCAAGCAGTGGACGTTACCGCTTTCTCACTTCGATGATGTACTTCATCAGGTCGTTGAATTCCTTGCGGTCCTTCAGTTGCCGGGTCAGATTCGCCGGCATTAGCGAGGTGCGGGATTCGATCACTTCGTCGATTTCGCTTTTGGCGATCGTGATCGGTTCCGGGGCGGCCAGGTTGCGCAGCACCAGTTCGGAATCGCTTTCTGAAATCCGAATACCCGTGTACTGCTTGCCGTCGAGCATGAACACGTTCACCTGGGCGAACGCCTTGTCGATCAACTTCGACGGACGCAACACGCTGTCGATGAGTTCCTCGTGGTTCAGCACGGTCTCGATCGTCGCCAGATCGGGACCGAGGCGGTTCGCGCCCGACGGTGGATCGTGGCAGGCAAAACAAGCGGCCGACGATTTATAGAACAACTCCTTCCCCCGCACCGCATCCCCCTCGGCCAGCACGATTTTCGCCAGTTCCGCGGGCGAGGCGCTCAGCAGTTCGTCTTCCAACTGCTTGTTGGAAAAACCCTCCGGGTCGATGCCGATGTCTTTGAGCACCAGTTCCGCCTCCAGCGGATGCTCGGCCAGCAGTTCGTCCGGCACCCAGAACGTGGTGCGGTCGGTCGTCGCGGCGCGGACCTTGGCAACGGTCTCCGGGCGGATGGGGGACGCCTGGTTGTCCCAGGTGTTGCGGACGAACGTAAGCACGGCCGCCATTTCCTCGTCGTTGAGCAGATCGCGGAAGGCGGTCATGGGAGGCACGCCGCGGGCCGGGTCAAAGGTCTTGCCATTGACGGTGATTTTGCCCCACAGGCCGTGCATGGAGATTTTGACCAGCCGTTCCTCGCTGCCGTTCACCCAGGCACTGCCGACTAAGGAGGGATAGACCGTGTCGTTGCCCTGGCCGTTTGGCAAGTGGCAGGTCATGCAATGGCTTTCCCGCTGGTAGATTTCGGCCCCCAGTTTGTACACCTGTTGGTCGGCGGGGCTGAGGTGCTTGGGAGGGTCGAATTTCACGAATTCCGCCTCCGCCGGTGCGACAAAGTCGCTTCCGCCGACGGCGTCCACGTTGTGCCAAAAATGCTTGACCGTGTTGGCGGCCACGGCCGCGTGCGGCACCTTGGAAGCGAGCAGCTTGTTCAGCATCTCCTCGTTGCGCACGTTGTGTTGCTGGTGCAGCCACAACGCTTCGAGCAGATGGTGCGCCTCGCGTTCATCATTGGGGTCGAAACCTTTGCTCCAGGCTTGCGCCGCCGCAATCACTTCCTTCGAATCCCGCGCGCTCAGCTCGACGCGGGTTCGATGACGCACCCCGTTGACCGGGTGCTTAAGGTTCTCCAGCAGCGCCTCGATCGGCTGGCCGTGAATCTTCACGGGCTTTTGCAGCGGCCGGTCTTTCACCGTCAGCCGCAGGATGCGGCCATGATAGTGGTCCCGATTGGGGTCGCGGATGTTGTGCTGCATGTGGCCGATGATGGCGTTGTGCCAGTCGGATACGTACAACGCGCCGTCTTCGCCGACGATCGCATCGGTCGGCCGGAAGTTGCGGTCCTCGCTGTTGAGCAGCTCCTGGACCGGCGTCCCCCAGACATGGCCCACGGGGCGGTCGCTGCCGGCGCCGCCGCGGTCGAGTTTGTACTGCTTCACTCCCAGGAAGCCGATGGTGTTGCAAATCAGAAAGGAGTCCTGCATGTCGTCCGGAAAATGCTCCGAGGAGAGAACCTCGTTTGCCGCCACCGGCCGGAATTCCTTATTGAGCAGCGTGTGCATGCGAAAGCCCTTGCCTTCGGGCCGCACTTGAAAGGTGTTGCCGCCCGTGCCGTCGTTGGCGTAGCAGTAGCCCCAGTAATCGAAGCTGGTGCCGTGCGGGTTGGGGGAGTTGCCGGCGTGGGGGGAGATGGCGAAGGTCCGCGGGTCGAAGCGATACATGCCCGAGGCGCCGATGTTCAAACTCTGCTTCCACGGCGTTTCATGATTGTGGACCAGGAAGATGCCGCTTTGCCAATAGATGCCGCCGTCGGGACCGTAGATCAGGTTGTTGGCCGCATGGTGCGTGTCGGACGTGCCCAACCCTTGCAACATGGGGTAGCGGACGTCGGCCTTGTCGTCCCCGTTGGTGTCCTTAAGGAACAGCAAGTCAGGCCCCGAAGTGACCAGCACGCCGCCGCCCCAGAATTCAAACCCCAGCGGGTTGTGGACGTGCGCGAAGATCGTTCGCTTGTCGGCCACGCCGTCGCCATTGGTGTCCTCCAAGATCATCAGGCTGTCTTTCATCTCTTTGAGCGGTTCCCACTTGGGATAGGTGTTCCAACTGGCCACCCAGAGCCGCCCCTTGGCGTCGACCTGCATCTGCACCGGATTGGCCAGGTCGGGGAACTGCTTTTCCGAGGCGAACACGTTCAGCTCGAAGCCCTCGGGCACCTTGATCTGGGCGACGCTCTCTTCGGGAGTGAGGTAGTCGATGTCCCCTTCCTTGCCGGGATGGGAGCTTTTACTCTTGCCGCCGATGTTCGACTTCACCTTGACCGGCGGAGGGACGTTGCCGTCGTCAATCTTGTACGGCTTGCCCGCCGCGGCCGCCCAGATTGCCGGGTCGCGGTTGGCGGTCATCACGTCTAGCATCACCAGTTCGTGCTTGAGCACGTCGGCGTTGCTTTGACCGTCGACAAACCGCAGCCCGGAGCGACCGCCCCAGATGTCGTTGCCGTCGGTCGCCCGATAGCGGTTGTGCCAGTGCCAGTTCTTGTCTTCGATGGCCGCATATAGGGCGCCCAATTGATCGCTGGACGGGGCCGGCTTGCCGAGCAGCGCGCGGGAGATCATGTCGGCCAGCTTTTCGTAGCCTTTGGCGTTCAGATGGACCCCGTTGAGCGTGTACTGCTGGGCGCTGGTCCCGAACAACTGGAAGGTCGGCGAATAGAGGTCCACGAACGTCGCGCCCGCTTCTTCCGCCGCCCGCCGCGTGGCTTGGGTGTAGGCGGCCAGATTGGCGTTGTGCTTGGCGCCGTCAGGAAGATTCGGGTCGCCGGTGTTTTCGAAGGCGATCGGGCTGAACAACACAAAGCGGGCGTCGACCCCCTTCTCTTTCCGCAGCGCTCGGTATCTTTTGACCAACTTGACGAGTTCCGCGGCGTAGCCATCGGCCTTGTCTGGTCCGGCGTACGATTCGTTGTAGCCGTAGAACACAAACACCACGTCGGGGGCCACGTGTTGCAGATACTCATCGTCGTTGGTGAAGCCTTGGTTGCGGGGCCGCTTGTTGACCATGTCGCCGGAGAAGCTCATGTTGCGGAAGCGGACCTGCTTGCCTTGCAGGTGATGCTGCAGCACCGACTCCACCCACGGATGGTGCTGCATGCGGTCGGCCAGTCCGTTGCCGAAGATGGCGACGGTGTCGCCTTGCTCAAAGGCAAACGGCTCGACGGCGGCGGCGGGCTGGACGGCCAGCAACAGCGGCAAGACGCACAGGATCGACAATCGAGAGAGACGCAGCTTGAGACTCTGAGGTGCGCGGATTTTCATGGTTTGGATTCTACTTTCCCTGAAATGGCTACTGGGATTCAAGAAATGCAACAAGGATGCAATTCAACAATGATAACGAAAAGCGGAGAATGTGTGGGGGTGCTGGCGGCAGGAGGGACTCGTTGCCGGCGACGGGCGACTCCTCAAGTGTACCCTAAGTGGCCGGCAAAATCACGCCTTTTCGGAATCGGGCCGCGGACCAGACACGGCATTCGCGAAATGCGGAAGGAAAGCCGTGGGGGCGGACCCAGCCAACCTTACGACGTCCAGTCGGTCGCTTCGCCCGGGAGATGGGCCGCGTTGACCGCTCGGAATGACCGGCGCTGGCGAGATGTCGCAGGCACGTCGAGCCGGTGGCCGGAGACGGCGTCCCACGTGCCGTCGGCGACGCGGGCCTCGAAGCGGCTGAAAATGGGCGTCCAGGTCGAGAGGGTCAGGCGCGTGCCGCCGCCGTCGGAGAGTGCGGTAGCCGTCATTTCCGTGCGCCCCACCGGCCAATTGATCGACCGCTTCTGATCGGCGAGCAACTGCTCCGCCTCGGGGATCAGCGGCGGGACGAGCCTGTCCGGCAGCCCGACTGAGCGTGCCGGAGTTCGTCCAGGAACTGCCGTTGCCGGAAAGCAAGCCATCGTTGAAGCGGATATCCCCCACGGTCCAGTTGGTCGTTGCGGTAGTGCGCAGGGTGTGGCCAAAACGTTGTTTTTCTCCACCGCTCAACGTCACGTCGGCGACTCCCAGCGCTGCCGCGTGCTGAGCCAGTGACCGTTGGCTGCGCTGCAGCCAGGAAAGCGCCACTCCGGCAGGGCGAAACGTGCCGACAGATATTCCAGGCAGCTTTGTTCATCCGCAAAGTGACGGCTCTCTGTCTGCCCAGGTTGATTCGCGCTGTCGCGATCCGGGGCCGCCTCGCGGCGAGCCTCTTGGATTGCCTGCAACTGGCGAAGGGCCGCATAGAATGCCTTTTCGTGGCCGCGCCGATAGCGGGCCGACCGGTCGAGCGCATCGGTAGTGAAGGCCGCGGACAGCAGGGCGTCCTCCCGCGAGCCGGCGTCTTCGCCGCCGTTGAACAGCACCTTCGACATTTCTATAGCGCCGGTCCGCAGCACGGCAGGCTCCGCCTGCTCGGCCAACTTCAGCATGGCTGCGTGGCGGGCCATCTCGTCGATCAGCGTGCGCTCCAGCGCCGAGGCGGGCTGCATGTCGGCCGAGAACCGCTGGCGGTAGGAGTCCACTTGGGAGCGGTGAAGTATCTGCGGCAGGAGTAGTTCACTCGTCAGCCCGTGCTTCAGGGCGCGGCTCGTGGCGGGCAACCTGCTCCCTCCGACCACGCCGGCTCGCGTCCGTCCGACAGGCGTTTCAGGTCGACCGCCGGCCAGCCCGCAACGCTTCCAGTTGCCTCCGTAGCGGTGCCCAGTAAGCTCGGTCCGCCTCGCGTTCGCGCTGCTCTTCGGCGCTCAGTTCCCTTCGCAAGACCGGTTCATCGGACGCCTGGGCATGTTGCAAAAGCGGACGGTGAGGCAGTACGTCGGCACAGCGATCCGGAAATCGCCGGGCGACCTCGATCAATAGGCTCGGCGTCCGCAGTTCCTTCAACCAAAACGCAACCTGAGGGTCCGTTGGCTGGTCGCGATGGGCGAAGTGTTTGGGCTCAAACGGCGGCACGGCAATGCATTCGGCCTGCAACGCATCCAAAGAACCTTGCAGCCGCAGCAGGTTGTCCGGGGACGCAAGCAGGGCCAGGTCCGTGGCGCGGCTAAACTCCGCTGCGCCGTATAACACGCACGCCTGGCCGCCCATCAGCAGGCATTGGACGCCATTGCTGCTCATCGAAGAAAGGACTTTGAGTATCGGGCTCTGGCTCAAGCGTTCCTCCCAGTGCCAGGTAGGTATTCCATAATTGTTGACTCGCCCGCCACCTTTCGGCCGGCGTCATGCGGTACCATTCGGCCCACTCCGCGCCGCACAATTCCTCTGGTTCAATTCGATCTGCCATCGGTCTCGCCTCCGTTGTCACCACGCTCCATTATACCGTGCGGTTGTGGCGGCGAACATCGGTACCCGGAATCGATGTTCCAATATCCTATACTGGCGGAGGAGTCGAGCTTGATCAACACTTGATGCGATGCCACGAAAGCTGAGGATGATTCCGCCGCCCTGCGGCGGGCGGTGAACCAGAGCAAGGAGCGGAACATGATTCTGCGGGATCTGGCGGCGGCCTGGGTGAAAAGCAATGGCCGCAGCGCCGACGTGCGGCGGGGCTTTCTTCAGCCGCTCGACGACGCGCTGCGCGGCGGCGTCGGCTGCTCGTTCCTTGTCGGCAGC
>JBGTJT010000435.1:0-8651 GCA_041744995.1 Pirellulales bacterium
GATCGCCCGTTCGCTTGTTACAAACTGCTGCACGAAATACAGCACCGCCGGCGGGGCCATGAACATCACCAGGATAATCAGATAGCTGGTTGTCAGGCTGATCGAGGTCTTGCGAAAGATCACCGAACAGAACAGGGCCACCGTGGCGGTCGTCACGCACGAAGTGACGATGATCGCCGTGTAAGCGGCCATCGTCGGCAGATTGCCCCAGTACTGCGAGACCAGCAGACACGCCAGCAGCACCGGCCAGGCGACGAACATCGTCAACACCGTCGACACGCGCAGGCCGCTGAGCAACTTGCCCCACAAGATTTGCCAAGGCGAGATGACCGTGGTGAGCAGCAAATCGAGCGTGTCGCGTTCGCGCTCGCTCGTGATGCGATCGGCCGAGAAGACCGGCCCGACAAGCATGTTGAACAGCAGCACGTAGCAGATGTACCAGGCGGCCTGCTGCGGGTAGATATAGAAGTAAAACGCCATCAGCGGAATCGCCAGGAACATGCTTACCTGAATCACGATCCTCAGCATCAACGTCCCTTGGCTGAACAGCTCGCTCCGCATTTCCTTGTCGTAAACCGGGTTCGTGCCGTCGGGCATCAAGTCGTTGCGCTTGGCCGGGGCGAACAGCATGTCGGGGAACTGGTCGCTCTGAATGACCATGCCGACCGCGTGTTTCATCTCCTGATCGACGTCGACCACTTCCTTCCCTTCACTGCCCACGTCTGGCGGGTACAGCAGCCGGCGGGCAGTCGAGAAGAAGAGAATCAAGAATGCCGCCAGGGCGATCGCCGGCAGCACCGTCACCGAGAGAATCAGCCGCACGACGCCTTGCCCGGCCAGAACCTGCCAGAAGGCCGCGCCGGTGATCGCCAGCGGCAGGATAACGAGATAACTGACCGTGAGCGAGGCCATGGTTCTGGAAAAATAGCTGCTGCAGGCCAGCGAGATCATGCCGAAGGTGATGACGCTGGTGGTCAGCGCCACGTAGGCGGCCAGCACTTCGTACAACGACACGCCGCCCAACGGCACACACAGCATAACGATCGGCAGACTGCACAGGATCAAGATACCCAGCGGCGCGAGCGAAGCCAGCAACTTGCCGAAGATGATGGCCGACGGTCGCAGCGGGCTGGCCAGCAGCATCTCGTAGCTTTTGCGTTCCTTCTCGCCGGTGATCGCCCCGGCGGCGAAGCTCGGCGCCATCAGCGAGACCAGCAGGTATTGGCCCAGAAAAAACAGGTCGACCAGTTCCTTGGCGGCAGCCGTCTTGGTCATGTCGACCTGCCGCTCGACCGGCCAGGCGGCGTAAACGACCAACCCCAGGATCGCTAGATAGGCGAACAGCAACACAAAGGCCCGATTCATCCGCAGATTCACCAACAGCTCGCGCTGCAGGACGGGATTTTCGCGGATCACCATGGGCGGTTGGCTTGGTACAGGTTGGCTCGGCGCATGTTGGAACAGAAGGAAACAGAGAAAACGGAGCCACTCATTCTCTGTTTCCTCTGACCTTGCTCTGTTCCCGAATGGAAGAGTGTATCGTGTCGAACAGTGCGAATGGCATGCTCCACTAGTTGGAACGGACGCTTCCGAACGGCGACGGAGCGGTCACATAGCATCATTCTCGGCTGGTTTTCGAAACGCAAATTGCTGGCAATTAGTTCGTCTCCTCCCTACCTTCCTTGATTTACTCTCTTCTACAAACGCCAATTCAAAGTTAACGGAGAGAAGAAGAGGGAACGGAGGATCCACTCTCCGTTTTCTCTGTTGCCTCCTGTTCAACCTGCGTCACCAAGTGCGCGGATTCACCCGTCCTTGCACGCGGCTCGGTAGGCCCTGGATGCGGATGAAGCCTTCGGCGTCGGTCTGATTGTACGAGCCGCCTCCTTCCATGCTGGCGATCTCTTCGGCGTACAGGCTGTTGGGGCTGCTGCGGCTGTCGACTTGGATGTTTCCTTTGTACAGATTCAGGCTCACTTCGCCCGTGACCGGCTGCTGGGCCTCGCGGATGAAGGCCGTCAGGGCGTCCATCTTGGGCGTGTACCAAAAACCATAGTAAACCATCTCGGCGACTTCCGGCGCCAGCCGATCGCGCAAGTGCAACAGATCGCGATCGAGCGTGAGTTGCTCGACGAGCATGTGGGCGTCGTACAAAATAGTCATACCGGGCGACTCGTACACGCCGCGGCTCTTCATGCCGACAAAGCGGTTTTCGACCATGTCGATTCGGCCGATGCCGTTACGGCCGCCGATGTCGTTGAGTCCCTTGACCATCTCCAGCGCGGAGACCTGCTTGCCGTTAAGTGTGACCGGCACGCCGTGCTCAAAGCCAATCTTCACGTTTTCGATCTTGTCGGGCGCTTGCTGCGGCGAGACTCCCATGCCGAAGTCGACCAGCTCGACCCCGTTAACGGTCATGTCTTCCAGCTTGCCCGCCTCGTAGCTAATGTGCAGGCAGTTCTCGTCGGAGCTGTACGGCTTGTCCTTGGAGGCCTTGACCGGAATGTCCTTGGCCTCGCAGAACTCGATCAGTTCCTTGCGGCCGGGGAACAGGTCGCGGAACTTCTCCATCCGCCAGGGGGCGATAATCTTGATCGAGGGGTCCAATGCCTCGGCCGCCAATTGAAAGCGGCATTGATCGTTCCCCTTCCCGGTGGCCCCATGGGCGTAGCTGTCGGCGCCGACCTCGCGGGCGACTTGCAGGCAGGCCTTGGAGATCAGCGGCCGGGCGATCGAGGTGCCCAGCAGGTAGATGCTTTCGTATTTGGCCTGCCACTGGAGCACCGGGAAGGCAAAGTCGCGACAGAGTTCCTCCTGCACGTCGACCAACCGCACGCTGTCCGCGCCACTTTGGCGGCCCTTCTCGACGATCGCCTCGCGATCCTCGCATGGCTGGCCAAGATCGACGTAAACGGCGTGGACTTCGTAGCCTTCATCCTTAAGCCAGCCAAGAATGACCGAAGTATCGAGTCCGCCGGAGTAAGCTAATACGCATTTAGGCATGGTGGTCAGGTTTCAGGGGTCAGGTGTCAGGGGTGAGGGGGCAGTTGCCGCGTGCGATCATTTTCCATCGAGACGGATTGATCCGCAAGACGCCTGCGGCAACGATTGATTTGTTTTGCGGGGTTGCCAACAATACCTATAATGGTTTGAGTTGCCCCGCACGAGACCGAGTCGTGAACCCTGCCGATATACCACCTGTCACGACGGCAACCAGCGCGCTACCGCCGCAAGCGCGGCCGCTGCATATTCGGTTTGGGCTGCGGGGACTGCTGGCGTTTATAGCGTTCGCCAGCGTCCTGTTCGCCGCCAGCAACGCAATCGGAGTCGTCTGGAGCTTCTCAATCATCCTGGTGTCGCTCTTAATCGCCGGCCATCTGTTCGGCGCGGTCGTCGGCACCCGACTCCGCGACCATGCAACGGAGATGGTACATCGCGGGGGACCGGAAATGGACTCGCTGCGAAGAGGTGCCTCGCCGCTCGGCGCGAGTGGCTTCGGCCAACAGGCGATCAGCCCGAATCCGTCGCCGGGCGGGCTGATCGAGCGCCGCTCGCTGGGGAGGCTTCCGGCGGTGCTGACTGTGCTTGGCGCAATCGCCGGCGGCAGCCTCGCCATCGTGGCCATGCACTACTACTTCGCCGACTTCCGCTGGGGCGACCGGGTGATCGCCATCGGCTCGTTCGCCGTCTTGGGCGGATTGACGGCGTTCGCGCTGGGCACGTTCGTGCAAGTCGGCCTCTGGCCGGCGGTGCGGTACTACTTTTGCCGCGGAGCACGGCAGCGGTTAAATGAATCGGGGAGCGTAAGAATACAAGCTCGACGCGCCAGCGAGTGGGTCGGCGCAAGGACGCGCGGCGAGGTGCCAAGGGACGCGGATGCTGGCTAATCTCCACGATTGTGAAGCTATTTTTCTGTTGGCAGTTTTTCTGTCGAAAGTGGGAACGACAGAAAGATTGGTGAAAGAAAGATGGGGAAACTCGGAAGCCGTTGATAGTGCAAAACGAATATCCAATTGGTGAGCATCGAGTATATATGGACCGTCGGCAAGGTCGGCAATGGCGACCGCGAATACGGAGGCGGATCAGCTTGCTGGGAGTGCTGCTTTTTGTCCCTCTGGCAGGAGCCGGTCTGGGCTGGCTTGGAAGCTGGTGGCTCGAGGTTCCCTACGAGGAACAACAGCGGCGCGAGTTAGAGCGGCTTGCCCGCGCGTATGAGTCGATTCCAACCAGGATTGGGGATTGGGAGGTTACGGCGGAAATCAAGGAAGATATGAAGGGGGAATATACATCGGTAAACCGCACCTACTTGAATCGCAAGACTGGCGAAGAGGTTAAGTTCTTGCTGATTTGTGGGTATTCACGCAGTTTAGCGGTTAGAACGCCGTCGCCATCTGTCTATGTGAATTCCGTCTATGCGGATGCACGAGAAGGTTCGATGTCGGTCCAAACCATCGACGGACCAGTATCACTAAACGTGGAATCGCGATCCAGATATTACAATGTACCAAACAAACGCGAAACAGTTTGCTGGACCTATTCTGCAGGCGACAACTGGGAGGCTCCGGAGATTTCACGACTCAAGTACGGAGGTTCACTAGCAATCAACAAGCTCCTTCTATCCAATGAATACTATGACCCGATGCAGGAGTCAGCCAGCAAACTTGCTTGTGAAGCGTTCGCCAAACAGATTTTGCCGGTCTTGAACAAATCGTTGTACGGCCCGTCGAGCTACGACAAACCGCTTCTCATGAAATTCAATCCCTTCGACTGATTCGATGTTTCGCTGGGGCTGGAAGCCCCAGCCACGGGCTAGACCCGATGCACTTCCAGGCCGTTGTGCGCTTCTTGTCCGTCGCCGGTGCCGGTGATGATCACCACCAGGTCGTCCGGCTGCACGTAGCCGGTGCCGACGCCCCAGTGGTCGATGAATTCCAGCAGCTTCTTGCGGTCGCGGGTCGGCGCGCCCTTGATCGGATGGACGCCCCAATACAGACACATCTGCCGCAGCACCCGTTCGCTTTCGCTCATGCCGACGGTGGGCGTGAGGATGCGACGCTTGGAAAGTGCCAACGCCGTGCCGCCACGGCGGCTGACGACGAACACCAGCTTGACATCGATGCTGCGCATCACCTTGCCGGCGCCGTAGACGATCGCCTGAGTGATCTTGCGGACCCCGGTCGGCGGCAACGGCGGCTCCGGCGGCGGCGGCAATTCGCGAAACTGTTCCTCCGTCGCCTTGGCGATCCGCCGCATCATGCTGACCGTCTCTACGGGATAGTTGCCGATGGCCGTCTCGCCCGAAAGCATGCAGGCGTCGGCCCCGTCGAGGATGGCGTTGGCCACGTCGGTCACCTCGGCGCGGGTCGGCAGTCGCGAGTGCTGCATGCTGTCGAGCATTTGCGTGGCAATGATCACCGGCTTTTGGTACTCGTTGCAGATTTTGATAATCCGCTTTTGCGCCAGCGGCATCTCGGCCACGTCGATCTCCACGCCCAGATCGCCACGAGCGACCATCACGGCGTCGGCCGCTTTGACGATCTCGACCAGGTGCGTCAGCGCCTCGGGCTTTTCGATCTTGGCGACCACCTTGGCGTAGGAGCCCCAGTCATACAACATCTGCTTCAGTTCCAGCACGTCCTTGGGATGGCGGACAAAGCTGAGGCTGAGGTAATCGATCTCGTGCTGGGCCGCCCATTGAGCGCTGCGGCGATCCTCGGCGTCCATCGCCGGGACGCTCAACTTAACGCCCGGCAGGTTGACCCCTTGGCGACTACGGATCACGCCGGGTTGCACCACGGCGCATTTGGCATAATCGGCGGTCTTCTCCTGCACGATCAGGCCGACGGCGGCGTCGGCAAGCATCACACGATCGCCCACGGCCAATTCGTCAATCAGCGGCGCGTAGGTGGTGAGCAGTTCGCCCGGCTGGCAGACTTGCCCTTCTTCGGCCGTCCCCCGCACAAAGCGAAACTCCTCGCCCGCGGTGCATTCGATCATTCCGCCGGGCAGTTCGCCCAGGCGGATCTTCGGCCCGGCCAGATCGGCCAAAATGGCAATCGGACGGCGCAGCTCCTCGCTTACCTCGCGAATCGTGTTGACGACTTCCGTATGCTCTTCGTGCGAGCCATGGGCCATGTTGACGCGAAACACATTCACGCCGGCGTGGACCAGCTTGATCAGCATCGCCCGCGATCGGCAGGCGGGGCCGACCGTGGCGACGATCTTGGTGCGCGCATGGTCGTGCAGGCTCGGATTCTCACTCATGGCTTGTTCTTACGTGGGGAGATATCATGAACTTCGTTCCCAAATAGCTGGGGGCCGGCTCGCGGAGCGAAAAGAACCGCGACCGTCGGACGCGGCTGAAAGTCCAGCCATGTGACACGACAGCCCCGTTCGGGTAGAGTAAGCGAGAAGTTCGTTCATCACAACGGGGTATGCGATTTCAATGCGTAAGCTATTTTCTCTGCAAACCAGGCCAATCTCGCCAAGTTGCCGCAGCCGGTTGCGACCCGGATTTCCGCTGCCGGCGATTATGCTCGCCGTTCTCTTGGCGGCGACGAGTGCGCGGCAGTCTGCCGGGGTGGAAGCGGATAGTCCGATGGCGGCCAACTCGCTGACTGTTATGACCTTCAACATTCGCTACGCCACTGCCGGAGACGGCCTGGACGCCTGGCCGTTTCGTAAGGAGGCGGTCGGCAAGGTGGTGCGCGACAGCGGCGCCGACGTGATCGGTTTTCAGGAGGTTCTGAAAACGCAACTTGCGGACTTGCAAGAGGAATTGCCCGACTTTGACTATGTCGGCGTCGGCCGCGACGACGGCAAGCAGGCGGGCGAGTTCTCTCCGGTCTTCTATCGCCGGGAGCGGTTTGACGTGAAATCGCAGCAGACAGTGTGGCTTTCCGAGACACCCGAGAGACCGAGCCGCGGGTGGGACGCCGCGCATGAGCGAATCGCCACACTGGTCCAGTTGCACGACAAACTGGCGGACGACACCTTCCAGTTCGCCAACACGCACTTCGACCACCGCGGCGAACAAGCTCGCCTGCAAAGCGCTAAGCTGCTTCGCGAAAAACTCACCAGCGATCTGCCGGTCGTTTTGATGGGCGATTTCAACTGCCGGCCCGGTTCGCCCCCTTACCAGTGGCTGACGCACGACGCCGGCGGCTTCGCCGACACACGGTCTCTGGCTGCGGAACCGCTGGGACCGGAATCTACCTGGAACGGCTTCGCGAAGATCGTGCCCGGCGCTCGAATCGATTTCGTCTTCTTTCGCGGTCCGTGGCGGACGTCGCGGTTCGAGATTGTCGACGCCCGCCGGGGTGAGCGTTTCGTTTCCGATCACTTGCCGGTCATCGTCGAGTTCGTGCAGCGTGACAGCGGGAGCGAGCCATGATCTCCGCAAGCAACGGTCGTGAGGAAGGGAAAACTGAACCCAGCGCCGAGCCGCTCGGCGATCAACCTGCTGCGGTCCGGTCTGCCGGGAGTAGCAGTTCGCTGAGCCGCCGAGTAGCGCTGTTCGCGTTGATCCTCTGCGTCTCCTTTCTCGCGACTGCCGTGGTGCTGGTGCTAGTCCTGCGCGATCGCACGCCCCGGCTGACGGAGGCGCGGTTGCAGGAGGCGCACCGGCTATGGGAACAGCAGGGTCCGGACAGTTACCGCATGCAACTGCGCAAGTTGGGCAACCGGACCGACGCCGTGACGATTGAAGTCCGCGATCGCCAGCCCGTGTCGTTTGTTCTCAATGGCTCGGCCGATTTTCCCCGCCGCGTGTGGAGCTACTGGACGGTGCCGGGGATGTTCGAGACGCTGGAACACGAACTGGCCGGCTCGGCCGATCCGCGTGGCGCCTTTGGTGCGTCGGAAGGGGCGACTGCCACGATGCGAGCGGAGTTTGATCCAACCTACGGCTACCCGCGGTACTACCTGCGAAGCGTCGATCCCGATCCACTCAACAGCGGGTGGCAAGTCGAGTCGTTTGAGATGCTGTAGATACAAGCTCGAAGCGCCAGCGAGTGGGTCATGAATACAAGCTCGAAGCGCTAGCGAGTGGGTATGCGGAGCGAGAGTTTATGCCAGTTCGAAAACACAAAATCATCCGTATCGCCGACCCACTCGCTTGCGCTTCGAGCTTGTATTGAGAGAAACTCATGAACTATTGGCAAAACAAGATCGTCCTCGTCACGGGCGCTTCGGCCGGTTTCGGCCGCGTGCTTGCCAGGCAGTTCGCCGAACGCGGCTGCCAGGTGATTCTCGTCGCGCGCGATGTCGGCAAGCTTAACGAGGCCGCGGCCGACTTGAGCGAACGAGGAGGACGGGCGACGGCCCTGCCTGCCGACATCACGCGGAACGAGGATGTCAAGTCGCTGTTTGCTCGGGTTGCCGAAGAGTTCGGCCGATTGGACGTACTGGCCAACATCGCCGGCAAGAGCGCCCGCGGGGAAGTGCGAAACACCACAGTCGAAGAATTTCGCGAACTGATCGAACTGAATTTCCTGGCTACGGTGGCCTGCACGCACGCCGCCCTGCCGCTACTGCTGGAGTCGCAAGGCCATGTTGTCAACATGGGGTCGCTGGCGGCCAAGGGGGCGTCGCGGTTCATTGGCGCCTATCCGGCCAGCAAGCCGTATTCGCCGGCCGACACGGCGGCCAGG
>JBGTJT010000436.1:0-1818 GCA_041744995.1 Pirellulales bacterium
TCCTGCCCCGCGCCGCGAGACGCCGCCGGACGAACCGGCAAGCACAACCGAGCAAACAGGCGACGCTTCCGGCGAAGAACCGGCCGTCGCGACCGACGAGCCTGCGCCGGCGATCAATCCGATTGACGGAAGTACTGTCGACGATCCTGAGGAATTTGAACCACGGCCGCTGCCGGCGGATCGCAGACCGTTCAGCTCCGACGACTTCCCCAAGCCAGGCGAGTTGAGTCGCCAACCGCCGGCCGCGAAAGAGCCTGACGAGCTTGTGAAAGCAGAAGCCGGATTGGGCGAGAAAGGACATTACGAATCGAAAAACGTGCTGACCGTGGCCCTCTCGGCCCGGTTTCGGACCGAGGAGCGAATTCTGCTCGGACAAATCGACCAGGCGATTCAGATGTTTCGCGCCGTCCACGGCCGCGTTCCCAAGGATCACGAGGAGTTTATCAAGAAGGTCGTCGCTGAAAATGGCTATCGCTTGCCGGAGTTGCCCGAGGGGCAAACGTACTTCTACGATCCCAGTCGCGGCCCCGACGGCGAGCTGATGGTCCGCATTCCAAAGCAATAGCGTTGCGGCAGATTAGATTTTATAGATTTGCAACTTAGGTTCGACATCATGATTCGCAAACTGATTATGTCCTTGGTGTTGATTCCCACCGCCGCCGGTGTTTCCGTCGCGGGCGACTGGATTCATGCCCCGAGCGACTTCACGCACCATCCGTATACTGGCCAACGCGTCGTCCAATACGCACCCCGGCCGCCGGCCTACTATCGCTACTACAACGATTACGCTGTGAGCGGCTATCGGCTGACCAACAGCACGTTGCGAGTCGGTTCGAGCGTCGATCGGACTTACTTCGCCGAGACCTGGGGGGGCGGCGGGCTGGCGTTCGCCTCGGCCTGGATGTGGCGCGGGTTCAATGAAGATTACATCTATCCCAACAACGTCGATCGCGATTTCCGTGGACGCCACGGACGGGACCACCGCGGAATTAACCGCGGTTTTGATCATCGCGGATCACCTGGCTGGGGCGGTTCGGGCGGCGGCCCCCACGGTTTTTCCAGTCGAGGCTTTGCTGGCGGAGGATATTACGGAGATAGCGGCAGCGTGAGCTTCGACAAGGACGGCGCCACGATCGGTTGGGACACCTACGGTGGTGGCTGGGCCAGCGGATTCTCGAATGGCTTCCATCAACCATCGTGGCGGCAGCCGCGACGAGATGACCGATTCGACCCGCGCCGTTGAGGTGGGATCGGTCGAATTGTCCGCCCCGACGAACCGCCGCGCCGCAACGAACAAACGGCCGGAGTGTCGCATCGTGCGGAAAACTCCCTGTTCACCGCGATGTTCTCGGCCTGCGAATGGTGTAGAATTGCAGGCATGGATACTGCACTTCCCGATCAACGCCGGCGGCTCGAGGCGATGCAGCCCGATGCCTTGGCCGAGTATCAATTGCAGCGGCTCAACCGGATGCTGCAAACCATCTTGCCGCATAACAAGTTCTATGCGGAAAAGCTGGCCGACGTCGAATTGCCGTTGCGCTCGCTCGACGATCTGGAGCAATTCCCCGCCACCTACAAGGAAGAGTTGCTGCCGTCGCGCGACAAGGTGTTTGCCGCCAATCTGACTTATCCGCGGGAAAAATATGTCCGCTACCATCAGACCTCGGGCACGCGCGGCCGTCCGATGGTGGTGCTCGACACCGAGGAAGACTGGCAGTGGTGGTTGCATTGCTGGCAGTTCGTGCTCGACGCGGCGGAAATTACCGCCGACGATACGATCATGATGGCCTTTTCCTTTGGGCCGTTCATCGGATTCTG
>JBGTJT010000437.1:0-12648 GCA_041744995.1 Pirellulales bacterium
GAGCTGTCGGTCGAACTCGACGCCGGCGGCTCGATCGGCCGCTGGGCCGTGGCCGACGCGGTGCGGCTGCAACGAATCGACCACGTCGAGGGGGTCGTCGACAACGTGGCGCTGCACATCGGTGCGGGCATAGCGGCAGGAAAAGTGATAGACCTCAACGCGGCCTTCGCGAACGTGGACAATCTCTCCGGCCCGCTCACATTCTCGCTCTCGGGCGATACGTCTCTGCTTGAATCGGCCGTGGTCGACAACGAGAACGGCACACTCTCGCTGCTGACCGGCGGTGCGCTCGGCACGACCACGCTGACCATCGAAGCGAGCGATGGCAGCAACACGGCGCAAGGCGTGTTCGCCGTAACGGTCAATGATAACCTGGTCAAGAACGGCTCATTTGAGCTGATCGTGATTCCTAATAGTTGGAATTACCTGCACGCGATTCCCGAATGGACGCTGGAGGGCGGCCCCAACTTCGAGCTGCAGCGGGGCATCCTGGGGGGCGCGGTCGAGGGCGAGCAGCACCTGGAACTCGATTCGCATCCGGCGCCGGGCAAGTCGACCATTTCGCAAACCATCGCGACTCAGGCCGGCGCGGGCTACGTGCTGAGCTTCGCCTTCAAGGGCCGCCCCGGCACGGGAATCAACGAGAACCACATGGGCGTCGATTTACTGAACGTCGCCGGCGACGGCACGACAACCGCCTTGACGTTCACGCTTTACAAGGACGTAGTGGGCGGCGATGACCAGGTCGTCGCCAGCAAACAGCCTAAGCTCAACGGCGGCGATGGCTGGTTCTACTACACGGCAATGTTCACGGCCACCGGCGCCGACACGAAGATCCAGTTCTCCGACCAGGGACCGGGCGACACGCTGGGCGGGTTCTTGGACGACGTCAAGGTTGTCGAATCCCTGCATACCACTCTCAACACCGATTACGACTCGACCGGCCAGGAAGAAGCCTCCATCTACACGCGGCCGATCAACGTCGAGATCCAGACCGGCGAGGTCGTGTTCCGTAGCGACTGGGGTGTGGATCACTCTGGCGGCGCCGGCATCCAGCCGACTTACCGCCAGACGAGCGCCGCCAACCCGATCGTTCAGCGGACCTACACGCTGCCGGACGACGTTTCTGGTGTGAAGACGGTGGAAGCCAAGCTGGTCTTCGATGGCAAGGAAAACACCGGCAGCACCTACTACGACGTCACGCAGTTGTCCGGCGACGAGTTGGTACTCACACTCCAAGCCGACACTCTCGACCTTTCCGTGATTGACTCAGGCCATTACCGCTACGAGATCGAGCTGAAGTTCTACAACGACCAGAATCAGGAGATCGCGCCTGCCAGAAAGCTCTACGGCACCTACGACCTGATCGACCGCACGGAAAGCCATTTCGGCCGCGACTTCTGGATCGACAGCCTGGATCTGCTCGTAATCGAGGAAGGCAAAGCCGGCGTGCTGCTGGTCCGCGGCGACGCCACGGCCGCGTGGTTCGCCGAGGACGGCGACGGCGGTTACATCACGCCCTACGGGTCGTTCACCACGCTCACCAAGGAAACCGACGACAGCTTCATCCTCACGCACACCGACCAGACCAAGGATTACTTCAACAGCGACGGGCTGCTGCTCCGCCGCGTCGACCGCAACGGCAACCAGCTTACCTACGCCTATGACGACGTCGACGGCGACTCGCTGGTCGACGAACTGGTCACGATCACCGACGCCTTCGGGCTAACTACGACCTATGCCTATACGGAAGTGCAGACGACGGGCGTATACGTCCTGGATACCGTAACCGACTTCGCGGGCCGCGTGACCGAATTCGTGATTGACGGGGCCGGCTACGTCACGCAGATCACGCTGCCCGACCCGGACGACACGGTCACAGGCGACGAGCCGGTGGTCGACCTTGCTTGGTACAACACCGTGGACGACCAGGGCGAGCGCCACTACGGCAACCTGAAGGAGATTCAGCTTCCGGAAGAATACGACAGCGTCCGCAACACGACGACCATTCAATACGACGATGCGGGGCGGTTTCATAAGGCAACCAACGCCGATCAAACAGAGTGGATACTAGTCTCATCGCAAGCATTCCCCTTACTGGGTAATCCGGGGGATGCGCTGAGCCCTGATCAAGTATTGGCTTTCTTAAATGATGAAAGAGATTCGATATGGGCGTATGCCGTCGACGAATTCGGTTACACGACTACAACGATCGACCCGTTGGGTCATTCCTGGATATTTGATCGGGACGAGAACGGGCTGGTTGCCAAGCAGACCGAGCCGGCAAGCGCTGGTGGCACTGTGTCTCTGCCAGTATTGGATACCAACTATAAGTACGACAACCGAGGCAATCTGCTGAAGGTGACCTACGCCCAGGACAAGCTCGACACCTCGGGCAAGATTACGGAAAGCTGGGAGTACGATGCCACCTTTAGCCAGGTCACAAAATTCACGGATGGCCGCGGCTATGTGACCGAGTTCATCCTGGACGCCAACGGAAACGTGCGTGAAGTACGCCAGCAGGTAGATGATTCCTCGCCAACGTACGTAAACGACCCGTCCAAATGGATTACAACCACGCTCGACTACACGGATGCAGCCCAGTACGCCGTCCAACCGCGAATACACGGAGCTTCGTCTGTGGGACGAGGCTTCGTCGTCGTTTGTGGCGGACCATGCGAACACGTATACCTTCGATGCGCTGAATCGGGTGGATGAAATTACCCAAAAATCGGTCTCCGCCACGACGGTCGCACCCAAGACGGTTGACTTCGTGTATCGCTCGGACGGCGCTCTCAGCAATATCAACCGCTATGCCGCCGTCGATTCGATGAACGCGAACAATATCGCGGCGGTAACCAACTTCGCCTATTACGCCGACGGTCGTCTCAGTTCTATGACGCATAACGGGGCAGCATCAGGATTTCCACAGTTGGTCAGCTACGGCTGGAGCTACGACAGCCGAGGCCGCATTGATGAGTTCACGATCGACCGTCCCGGCGAGGAGAACGACGTAACCAACAGCTTCACGTACGACGACAGCGGACAACAGTCAAGCGGCAATGCGGACGCCGCGGGCAACAGCAGCACGATCGCGTACGACGCCAACGGCAATCGTAACGGGGATGGCTACACTACCGCTGTGTTCAATCGCCTTACGGACGACCCCCACTACACGTATCACTATGATGCCAATGGCAACCGTATTAAACGCATCGCCAAGGACTTTGACTACACGGTGGACGTGTCAGGCGCTAATGAACCGGCGGAGTTCTCCGCAACGCCGGCCGCGTTGACTGCCATAGAAGGTGAGGGATATCAAGGGGAGCAATTCACGGTCGATCCGCTGGTCGGCACCGCAAACTGGAGGTTCACCGGACTGGAACCGGGTACATACCAGGTGTATATGACGTGGGAAGCAAGAACAGATGGGTCCGAGGACGGTAGGATTTCCGTTCTTGATATCAACTGGCAAGACGATACTAATCCCTCTGCCAATCCTATACTCGCCGTCGAGTTTTCGGCGGCTCCGTCGGCGGACGACGTTCATGACGGCGCCGACTGGCAGTTGATCGGGACTAGCACGCTAAGCGGAACCGCCCACGGGATTGCCGTGTCACTGTATGCCGAAGCTGGCGCCGAAGGCAAACTGATCGCCGACGCGGTGCGCATTGTTCGCAAGGCCGAAGCCGCCATACCTTATGAGACCGAATACGAATATAACCATCAGAACCGTTTAACCAACGTTACCGAGTACGCCGACGACCAAAGCGAAGCGGGCGCCCAGCGCGGCCGGGAGTTGCTGGCCCTCGACTACATTTACGATGTGCTGGGAAGACGTATTGGGAAGGAAGTTGCCGACGTCCTCAATCCCAATGTGCGTGACGACGGTGACTTTGGCTACGCTGAAACGGGGGCTGGATGGTCGGACGGCTTCCCCGGGTATGACGGCGACACGCGCCAGCACGACCCGGGCGACGGCTCCGCCAAGGCGACTTGGACGTTTAATCTGCTCGACATTGGTCAGGAATACGAAATCTTTGCGACCTGGCCCGCCGACGTGTCGCATGCCTCGGACGCCCCATATACGATTACGCACGGTCAAGAGTCCGCCACGGTCGAAGCAGACCAGTCAGCCGTTGATCCTAGTGCGCGACAACTGAGCGACGGCTTGAAGTGGCACAGTCTAGGAATCGTGAAGACGACTTCCACGACCGTGACCGTGGAATTGTCCAACGATGCGGACGGTATCGTTGTCGCCGACGCGGTTCGCCTGGTTCCGATCCACAAGGAAAACTACACGCACGAAGGCGCGCAAATTGCGCTGCAGCATGACGCCAACGGCCTGACGCACCGCAATCTGTGGGCAGCGGCGGTCGACCAGTTGATGGCGACCGAGGCAATCGGCGACATGAGTAACGATCTCTTGTGGGCGCTCGCCGATCACCAGGGGACGATCCGGGAAGTCTACGGCCTGAACGAGCTGGACGAATATGAAGTCCTGGAAACGATCGACTACGACAGCTACGGGCGTCCGCTTCCGAGCAGCGTTGACGGCCCAGCCGTTGCGTTCGGCTACCAGGGGTTGCAATTCGACGTCGAAACCGGGCTGAACTACAACCGCGCCCGCTACTACGACCCGGTTTCCAAGAGCTTCATCAGCGAAGATCCGCTGGGGTTTGCTGCCGGCGATACCAATTTGTATCGTCGCGGCGGGAATAGCCCGGCCAATGCGACCGATCCCAGTGGGGAGATTGTTCCACTTTTGGTTCTGGGAGGCATCGCGTTGACGTTGGGCGGGGCCAGTGGAGTTGCGCTGGACCACGCTACCGTGCAATATGGTGAGGCAACGGACATGCTCAGTCAGCCCATGACCGAGGCTGGCCTCGCTGAGTATAATCGGTTAGTTGGTTCAGCGCAAACCTTCGAAACGGCTGGTACGTTGTTGGGAACGGCGGCGTTTGCAGTGGCCCTCGCCCCCGTCGCGGCCCCGCTATACGGTGGTGTTACTGGCGTTGTCGGGGCATTGGGAGGAGGAGCCGGCATCCAGCTAATGGTGGGCGCTACGGCCGTCGGCATCGCCGACAAGCTGTTGCTCGACACGTTGCTTTGGTCGACTAGCTTCGACGAGCAGGCGTTTGGCCGCTACACAAGCAATCCCTACCAAACCGGCGCCGAATTCGGGGTTTCCATCGTCACCGCTGGGTTGTTTAATGGAATTGACGACGTGGGTCGCGTCCTGGCTGGCGGCGCCAATGGTACACTGCGGAACACGGCGTTCCGGACGCTGGGGCGTACCGGCGCGTTTGGAAGCGTTGCTCCACGTGGGATTATCAAGGATGCAGGATTTCTCGAAAACAACTTGATATCCGCCCCAGGTTACGCCCAGGGCTTAGCAAATCGAGGTCTACGGAAAGCGTTCAAGAAGGAGATGAGCCGCCTTGGGGTTACTACCAAATTTGTCTCAGAGGGAGGGTCAAGTTTCAATCCCGCGACCAGGGTAGCAACCATTAACAAGCTTACGGCTACGCCCGGAACGTTGCTCGATGAGTTTGCACATGCGTTCAGTCGCGTTCACGGAAAGGGAAAGTATCTGCCAGAGGATCTCGCGAAAATCCACCGAGCCCTGGCCCGCGACGTTCGTCGCATTGGAAGCACCGATGGATTGGGCCTCGCACGAAATACACTCTACCATCAGCTTGAATTGGCGAACTTTTTGCGCTCTGGCGCGGCTCGCCCTGGCTTTTTGCGCGCAATTCCCTCGGAGGAAATTGAGAAATTCCTTGCGATCGAAACACTACCTGGGATACGAGTTGGACTATAACTATGAATACGACGAATCTTACCGCAACATGCGAACATCTTAAGTTTGCTCTCGCGAAAGCTGGAAGCGATGCTTCATTCATGGCCGATGCTTACGAGGATATTGTTTTCATATTTCAATCTTTCGTCCAGCAAAACGACTACGACGAGACGCCAGGGGGCTATCTCAAAGCCGCGGAGGACTTGAGAGACCATTCATTTCCTGATTGGCCGCTTGCGGGTATGCCCTTCGATTCAAGCTGCCTGCCGCAGCGTGAGGACGTGTCTCGTAGCATCGCGAGAGGGGTTGGGATCTATGTTTCAGTTGCTCTCGAGGAATTGACCGGACGCGGCAAACTTGGTGCGGAGCGGATTGACGATTTTCTGGAGAACTCTGGGTTGTTGACGAGCGATGTCCGTGAATAGTTGCCCCAAGAAGTGGAGCAACTGCTACGACCGGCTGATCGAAGAAAAGTGGATCGACGGCGGCGTGCTGGTCAACACGGTCACCACCGCCTACGACCAGCAGAACCGCGTCTATTCGATCGCCGACGACGTCAGCGCCTACACCTATCTCTACGACGACCTGGACCGCGTCGTCGAGGTCCGCAACTTCATCGACGCCGACAACAACGGCGACCCGAGCGAAGTCGGCGACACCCAAACGCCCGGCGTGGCCCCGGTGGCGCTGTTCTACGCCTACGACGAGGACAACCGGCTGATCGGGCTGAGCGCCCAGATTTGGGACCACGACAACGACGAGTGGCGCGACGACTTCCAGAACAGCTACGCGTACAACGGCCGCGATTACCTCACCACGCTCACCCAGCAGGCCGATACCGACGGCACCGTGCCGAACAACGCGGTGGCCTACAAGCGGATCGAGCTGATCTACGACGTGGCCGACCAGTTGGACCAGATCAGCCGCTACGCCTCGGCCGGCACCAGCCAGTTGGTGGCCACCAGCAGCTTCCAATACGACGAAGCATTCCGGCTCACCCGGCTGACGCACGCGCAGGACACGACCGTGCTGGCCGACTACGACTGGCAGTATGACGAGAGCAACCGGGTGGCCAGCTTCTCGTCGCTGGTCGACGGCACGGCCTTCTACACGTATGACGACCGGGATCAACTGACCGGCGAGTTCTACGTGGCCCAGTACCGCGACTCGGGCGGCGGTTACCAGACGATTTCTTCCGGCGGCTATTCATCCACCTTCCAACCGAATTTGGCATACCAGTACGACACCAACGGCAACCGCAAGCGGCGGACCGAGGTCGACCTGCCGAACATCTTTAATCCGTCGCACATGGACTTCGCACCGACCACGCAGTTCAAGCCGATCGGCGACGCCAACGAGAATGAAAGCTACACGGCCACCGGCGTCACGGTCACCAGCACCGACGACTTCAACACCGACGCCGGCACGCACAACCGGATCGAGACGGACGGGACGCATGATTATGCTTTCGACGCACAAGGCAACCAAGTTCGCCGCACGCACATCGCCAATGACACGGTGAGGGTTTACGAGTGGGACGTCAAGAATCGGCTGGTCAAAGTAATCGAATATGCTTCCACTTCGGACGCCGACACCGAGACCGATCCCACGCAAGTCGTCCACCACATCTACGACATGCACAGCCGCTGGATCGGCAGCAAGGTCGACAGCGACGGCGATGGTGTATTTGACAGTACAGAGAGCTATGTCTACGACATTGGCCAAATATTATTGCGATTCGTAGATGCGGATGGTGACGGAACGACAGAAGACGATGAACTGTCAAATCGTTACCTGTGGGGAGAGAGAGTTGACCAGTTATTCGCTGATGAACAGATCGAGGATCTATTGACTGGCGGCGATTTATATTGGGCGCTTTCGGATAATCTTGGATCGGTTCGCGATCTCGCTTTTTACGACGAGTCAATTGGAACGACCAGCGTTGCCGAGCATCTCACTTACGATGCCGGTGGGAAGATTACAAGCGAGTCAAACGCGATTGATGAATTCTTCAAGTATAATGGCTTCTTCATAGGATCTCATTGGTTCGATACAACGACCCAAATCATGTGGGTTTGTGTCGAAGCAAGCTCCGGAGCTGCCGTCTGGAGATCTCTTTACAAGCGAGAGTCAGGTGCTATCGTACTGTCGCCCAATGGGGATGGGGGAGTTCAAGCATACAATTTGCAGTTGAGTGGAAACACACTCAGCGCTACCGACACAAATGGCGATGTAAGACTTTCACCTAACGGTACGGGTGCGATCAGCAATGGCAGTGGCGGTGCTCGGGGAGACTATGCGACGGATTTTCAGCGGTCGCGGAGTTCTTCTTCGCAGGTTGCAAGTGGAAATTACTCGGCGATTGCTGGGGGAAGTGATAACACGGCCAGCGGTTCATGGTCGGCTGCGGCAGGAAAGGAGGCTGTCGCGGACAAGTACGGTCAGTCAGCCCAGTCCGCGGGAAGTTTCGCCTCTGCCGGAGACGCACAAGTTTCGGACTTCGTGCTGAGGAAACAAATCACACACAATAACACGGACTGGACGGCGTTGAGTACCGATGGCACTTCCGGGCTATTGACCGTTCCCGCCGATACATCATGGGTTTTCACGGTGTGGATTGTCGGTGCAACATTCGGACAGGCGAAGTCTTTCAGCTTTAAGATTGATGGCCAAATTGAGAATGATGGCGGAAACAACGTTATTAAGAATTCCACGGTGACAACGATCGACAACAGCGATGATCCTTCCTTCTCGGCAAGGGTGTCGGCTGACAATACGAATGATGCGTTGCTGGTTGAGGTGTCAGACTCGGATGCCAGTGGTGACGTCGTGCGGTGGGTGGCGAGAGTGGCTACTACGGAAGTGACGTATGCCTAAATGAAATTGGCGCGAATGTCCCGCATCAACGGATCGCAACGGATGAACTTCAAATGATTGTGATTAAGGTCAATCCCTTTCAGCCACGCGCGTGCAACACAACATCGGAGTCTGTGTACGGTGCGCAAGCCACTGTGATCTACCAAGAAGAGTCTGAGTTTGAGGAATTCGAGTACGGCGCGCAAGCAGACGTGGTGTCTTCGGTAGAAGGGGATTTCGAAGAGTTCGAATACGGCGCCCAGGCGGACGTCGCTTATTCAGCGGAAACGAATTTCGAGGAGTATGATTACGGCGCCCAGGCGGACGTCGAAATGACCGATTTTACCACTGGCTGAGGAGGAAAGGTATGACGTTTGTTCTAAGAGACTCAAATAAGACTACCCTGGTTAATAACTTCGTTGACTCGCAACAGCTAAAGCTTTTCAGGAATGACCATACTCCCGATCCCGCAACGGACACTCTTGGTGATTATACAGAAGCAAACTTTTCAGGGTATTCATCGGAAGCAATTGGATTCTCGGGTTCCGAGATCGAAGGGAATAAGGCTGTTCGGGTGTCAGGAGCTGTTGCTTTTACCCACAACGGTGGCGGCGTCAGTAACGATATATACGGCTGGTATCTTGTACGCACAACGGGAACTGACTTGGTTCGATGTGCGCATCGTTTCTCGGATGCACCAAGAGCCATGGACGGAATCGAGGATTGCATTAAACTCCAGTTGACAGCCACGGGGGCTGACTATGCTTCGCAGGAGTCTGGCGAGCAGTTATTTGACGGCCAGATGGAAGAGGAATTTGACAATTTTTGGCCGAGTCTTTTATACGTTCGCTTGTATAAGAATGACTATACGCCGACTGGGGCTATGAATATTTCCTCATTCACGCAAGCGAACTTCTCCGGTTACGCCTCAGAGTCCTTTACACGGCCTAGCGGTTCGTTGTCCGGCGGGCAAGTTACTGCCCAATCGCCTGTCCTGGCTTTTACTCTATCGAGTTCGACCGCCCAGACAATCTATGGCTATTACTTAACGAATAGCACCGGTGTCACACTCTATGGTGCTGAAAAATTCGCTTCTCCAATCACGTTGAGCGATCCGGGTGATTTCATCTCTTTTCGGCTTACGCTCAAGGTGAGAACGGCTTATACGTAGTGTGCATCAACCCGCTAGATGTGAGGCAGAGGTAAATCGGGAGCCTCATTCAACGTGCAGGTGTCACCACATTTGACTAACGGCCACCAGGGAGAGGAATTGCGGATTCCGCGTTAGCATGTCGAACCGCTCGAACAATCTTGGCACCGTTGATTTGCTGCCGGACAAGCCGTATCAAGGCGAACCGGTGTCGAATGTTTCAGGTGTCGTGGGGGACACAACAAGTAGTGCAGGCGGTACCGCCCATCGGACCACTCCTCCACAGCTTTCATCGTGCGAGGTGCAGCAACAGTGTGATCCGTGCCAAAGCAACTGCTCGGTGCCCGATTTCGGCGGGCCAAGTCTGACGGAAGCCGAACAATGCGTGGTAAAGGTTCGCTCCCGGTTGGCGCCCCCACCTATTCTTCCGGACTATGTTCCGGGTACCTTGAATCCGGCCAACGGCAATTTGGCCATCGAACTGAAAGTTCCCAGCTCCGGTCCCATCGCTCCGTGCTCGAAGCTCACGTACAACTCGTTGGCCTGCGACCAGCGTGCTAACGCGGGGAACAGTTGGTCGCAATCGCAAGTCCGGAATGTGCTAGAGCCAGATGCCAACACGGCAATCGTCATCACCGGCACGGGGCAATCGTGGGAATACAGCAACCCCGATGCAGTCACGGGGGTATATCTAGCAAGCAAGGGAGCACGCAATCGGCTCACAAGAACCGAGGAAGGCTGGGAAGAGGAGCAGCCTAACGGGGTCAAGTACACTTACGTGAGGTTAGAGCCAGGTTGGGAGGCATTTGATGTCGACGGTTGGCTTACACATGAGCTAATCGGGTGGGACGAACTGGAACTCGATGGTGCGAATATCGGACCGGTCGGGCAGCTAGTCTCCATCGAGCGGCAAAACCAAACTTGGACACCCGTGTTCAATGCCAGCAACGGTCAGTTGGAAACGATTACTGACTCGGCAGGTGGGATCACCACGTTCGTATACGGGACGTACGGTCTCAACCACATCATCGATCCAGGCGGAAGAATAACCACGTACACCGTTGATTCCTCCGGAAATCTCGTCCAGCAGCAAACACCGGACGGCGGCCTGAAGCAGCTTGCTTACGACGGAAATCAACATCTCACTGGGTATACCGACGCCGAAGGCAACCGCACCACGTTCACCTACGACGATTGCTGCCGGGTAACGGGGGTCGAATCGCCGGGAGGTGAGCGAACCACTCTACTTTACGCCTGCGATGGCGAAACGGTCGTGCTGGATGCGGACGGCGGCCGCACGACCATCACGTTCGACGACGACCGGCAACCGCTAAGTTATCAGTCACCCGACGGAAACGTAGCCACGTACACCTGGAGTGCGGGCGGATATATCAACTCCTTTGTGGATTCCAACGGGAATGAGGTTCAACTGTCGTATGAGGATCTCGGCGACGGCGTCGACTACCTCGCCTCGGTTGACAACGCTTGCAGTGAGCGGTTTACATTCACGTATAACCCGACGACTCGGCAATTGGCAACCCAGCAGGACAGCCGCGGTTACGTCACGACGTTGATTTGGAACGGCGCCAACCGCGAGGCCGTCATTGATCCACTTGGTCACGTTACCAGCTACACCTACTTCGTCGATGGGCTGGTCCAGAGCGTCCAGAACCCTTTGGGGCAAATCACCACCAACGCCTACACGAACAAAAACCTCACGGCGCAGACGAATCCGCTCAATGAATCGACATCGTACGGGTACAATGCCAACGGACTACAAGAGTCGGTGACCGATCCGCTGGGCCATGCGACCACGACGGTCTACGACGAAAAGAGCCGGCCGATTGCGACGGTCGATCCGCTGGGACGCCGCACCACGATCGTCTACGACGCGAACGACCGCGTGATCGCCGTCGTCAATCCTCTCGACGAGCGGGTGACGAACACATATGACGTCAACGGATTGCTGCGGACGAGCACCGATCCGCTGGGGCACGTGGCGACGTTCAGCTATAACGGCGTGGGAGATCGCGTCGCTCAAGTGAATCCTTTGGGATTCATCTCCACGAACGTCTACGACCTTGACCGGCGACTGATTGCCAGCGTGAATCCGCTCGGCCAGCGGACGACGTTCGGCTACGATGGCGCCGGAAACCGGATCAGGGTGGTCGATCCGCTGGGGAACGTTTCCACGACGACCTACGGCAGCGACAACCGGCCGGTCGCGCAGATCAACCCCTTGGGCCAGATCACCACGACCGCCTACGACAGCAGCGGTAATCCGGTGGCTGTGGTCAACCCGCTGGGCGAAATCGGCACGACCGTTTTCGACCCGATGAACCGGGCAGTGGAAGTGGTCGATCCGCTCGGGCACATCACGACGACAACCTACGACGCGGCGGGGCGGACCATCGAGAGCATCAATCCGCTGGGCCAGACCTCGACCACGGTCTACGACGCGGCCGGCCGTTCGATTGAGTCGATCGATCCGCTGGGCCATGTCACGACGACTGGGTATGATGCGGCCGGACGCACGATCGAAAGTGAGAACCCGCTGGGTGAGGTCAGCACCACGATCTACGACGTGGCCGGGCGGAGCGTTGCCTCGATTGATCCGTTGGGACACCGCAGTTCGACGGTCTACGATGCCGCGGGCAGAACGATTGATAGCATCAATCCGCTGGGCGATACCTCGACCACGGTCTACGACGCGGCCGGCCGTTCGATTGAGTCGATCGATCCGCTGGGCCATGTCACGACGACTGGGTATGATGCGGCCGGACGCACAATCGAAAGCGAGAATCCGCTCGGTGAAATCAGCACGATCGTTTACGATGTT
>JBGTJT010000438.1:0-9673 GCA_041744995.1 Pirellulales bacterium
GGGGATGCGCCTGGCCGCGCTCGCTCTCTTCCGCGGTCTTGAGCACGTCGCCGACGATGGCCGCCAGCACGTCCTGCTGCTCCTCGGTATCCCAAATGTTGCGCAGCACCCATATGTCGGTGGTCTGTACTTCCAGGCGGCCACAGAGAATCGCGCTGGCGGCGAGCATTCGCTGCAACTTCACGGCGCGGCGGTCCGAGACGGCAATGCCCGCATGACGCAGTCGGTGGACGACGTCGACGTATTTGGCGCGGATGCCGCTAAAATCGACCTGCCGTAGCAGCCCATGCAGTTGCTGGATGTCGTCGATACTAAACGTGGAATGCTGCCCGTTCTGCTCGACGTCGAGTTTCCAGCCGGCGACAAGCACGTTTTCGAGTTGTTCGTGCTCTACGTTGTCGCAGCGAACCCGCAGCAGGAAGCGGTCGAACAACGCGCCCAGGGCGTCGTCTTCCGGCAGGCGGTTGCTGGCGCCGACCACGATCAGCGTCGGCAGCGGCCGGGTCTCGCGTCCGCGGCGGAACACTCGTTCGTTGAGTACCAGCAACAGGCTGTTGAGGATGGCGCTGTTGGCATTGAGCAGCTCGTCGAGGAACACGAACGTCGCCCCCGGCAGCATGCCCTCGGTATTGGTGATCAGCTCGCCCTCGCGAAGCTTGCGGATGTCGAACGGTCCGAACAACTCGTTCGGTTCGGTGAACCGCGTGAGCAGGTAATCGAACACGTGGCCCTCAATGCGGCGGGCCAGCGCCTGCACCAGGGCGCTCTTGGCCGTACCGGGCGGACCGAGCAAAAACAGGTTCTCGCGGGCCACCAGGCAGATGCCTAGCAGATCGATAATCTCATCCTTGCCGACGAAGGCCCGCTTCAGCGGTGCGAGAATGTCCTCCTCGAACCGGCGACCCAGCGAGAGCGATTCATCGAGGCTGGCAGTGTTCATGGTTGTAGTGTTCATGGTGAAGTTCCATGGCGGGAGTCGTGTTACCTTGCCGGCCGAGTGGGCCGCCGAGTTCGGGATATTTGCCGAGTGCTTTGCTGACGGCCGCCTGTACAAGGGGGTCGCCCATCCGCGAGCGGTCGGCTGCGGCTAGGACTCGATCGGCATACAGCAGCAGCAGGCCGGCGTCGTCTGAAAAACCGGCAATCGATACCGTGTCCAATTCCGCGATCCCCACCGACGACAGCGGCCAAGCGCAAGCCCAGCGGCGGAGTTGCGCGACAAGCGGATCATCCTCGGCGGCGGAGGCCGCGAAGCGAAGCAGATCGGGCAGGTACCGCATGGTCAGGTCGACCGAATAGTGGACCGCCGGCGACATCGCCCCCGCGTATGTCTGCCCGAGCGCGGCGGCAACGCTGGCAGCTTCGACGTCGCGATAGACGGCAAACTGGCAAGCCCGATAGAAACCGACCGCCGCCCAACGGCCGGCTTGCGGTGCAAATTGTGGAGGCTCGCCCGGCATCTCCAGACGCCCGAGTTGCTCAAACCGTGCAAGCACGACGTCGCCGGCCGCCAGTTCGTCTTCAGCCAGCGTCTCCGGCGGCGCGACACTCAAGCGGCCGTCCTCGAACAGAGTCTCAAGAAACTCCGGATACATCATGGTTCTTCCCAGGTTGGCTGGCTATGACCGGCCTATTCTAATGGATGCGCAGCCGCTTGGACAGGTTCACGAACAAGGCGGGCCGGCGGCGCCGTTGCCCCGCCCTTGCACCTTCTTCGGGTGCCACTGTCAACGAGCGGTAGCTCGTTGACAGTGCGAACGGCTGGTAGAATTCCGAAGGGACTGCCATCGTTGGTCATTCGTGATTCGTCATTCCTTCGTCATTCGGATTTCGACATTCGACATTACTACGGTTCCGTCTCGCAGCCGCTGGCACGAACAAAAGCTGGATAACGCAACATTGCTCAAAACACTCTTTTTGCGCACCCCAGGACAATCCCATGCTGGCGGCGGAGAATCCGTTTTCGTCCAAGTTCGTGCGGCCCGGCGCCGTGGCGTATCGCTTTCCGGCAGGCGCCTCGGCCGCGCGTATTGTGGAGCAATTCGTGGCCGCCGGCCGCCGCGGCGCCATTGTGGGGCCGCACGGCTCGGGCAAGTCGACGTTGCTGGAGGCTGTGGATCAGGAGTTCGCCCGCCGCGGTTGGGCGGTCGTCCGCTTCGCGTTGCACGAGGGGGAGACTCGTTTGGCTAACGACTGGCGCGGGCATCTCGTCCGACGACCGAACGAATCGAATCCGCTGGTCGTGGTCGTCGACGGCTACGAGCAACTCACCTGGTGGGCCGCCTGGAAATTGCAGCGCACCTGCCATCGGCTGGGCGCAGGGCTGCTGGTGTCGGCCCACGAGGCAGTCCGCTATCCGACCATTTACGAGACCGCGCCGGACGAAGCGCAATACCGCGTCATTGTGGCGGCGCTGCTGGGGCAAGCGGACGGCAAGGAACTTTCCCAACAGGCAATCGCCCGGGCGTGGCATGCCGCCAACGGCAACGTTCGCGAAGCGCTTTTTACTCTTTATGACGAGTACGAACGGCAACGGCGTTGCTAAAAAACACCGCCGGCCCGCGCGGTTGTGGCGTTCGGGATTCATTCCCTTAGTTCAGGCTGATTCCGACTTTGCATCGGTTTACTTGCGCCGCGGGTAACCTACGTTTTGTCAGCCGAGCAACGGTTCGGCTAATCCGCTGGCTGGCCTTCGCACTCTTGGAAGCCGGCAGGGAGGATTTCGGTTCGAGGCGCATTCCGCGCCAACGCACTGGACGGCCGAACGTGTGCAAAGTGCCTAGCTGAAATCTTTTACCAAATAGCGGGCGACGTATTGACCTCGGCTTATGCAACGGGTTTAACAGATAGTGGGTCCTCGATATCTCGTTTGGAGCAGAACCATGAAATCACTTGTCAAAAAGCTATGTCTGGCGGCGGCCGTGGTCGCGACGCTGGGCGTGACGCTCGCCGAATGCCAGGCGCAACCCGGCTACTACACCTATGACATTTACGGCGGACGCTTCAATGGCGTGAAGATGCGGCCGACGCTGTTGTCGGCAGCGGCCAACTCGCCGCCCGGCTATGCGTCGCCGGCGAACGTCGCCTTCCAGGCGCCGGCCATGTCGTATGCCGCCGCCAACGTCTGCAATCCATGCACGGTTGCTCGTCCGGTTTGCGATCCGTGTGCGACCACCGTGATGCGGCCCGTTCAGCCGACGGTTGCCATGTCGCCGGTGACAGCCTATCGCTGGGGCTTCACGCGTACGCAGTATCGTCCGGTCACCACGGCCGATCCGTGCGGCAATCCTACCGTTGCCATGCAGGAATATCGCACGCTGTTGCCGCGGTTCACGCGGATCCCGGTGACGACGTATCGTCCCACCATGGTCGCCGCCGCCGCGCCCGTCTGCAACATGTGCCCGACGAGCTTTAGCAGCCCGATCATGCAATCGAGCTTCAACGCCCCGGCCAGCGACTGTGGCACTTGCTCAACGGGCGGCTCGACCTTTGCACCCGGCACCGGCGCCCTGCCGGTACCAAGCCTGCGGCCGAACTATGAGTACCACAACTCCAACAACGGCAGCTACAACAATGGCGGCTATGTCAACGGTGACTATTCCAATGGAGCGACGAGTTCGCAACGGGTAATCGTCGAGCAGCCGCTGAGCAATGGATACCTAAACAACGACCCACAGCCGAGCCGCATCGAGACGCAACGTGCCCCGGTGGAGCGGAGCTTCAACGATATCGAACAGCAGGAATCGCGGCTCAAGGCGCTGCCGCCGGCCAGCACGGGCGACGATTCCGGCAACTTGCACGAAACGCGCGTGCCGCGGTTGTTCGATCCCAACGACAAGAGCGCCGCCTACCGACCGACCAACCGGTACGAGGTTGCCCCGGCGGCTTACAACAGCCAGCCGGTGCGGCACGAACCGAGCGGCTCGCGCCCGCTGGACGACAGCGGCTGGGTCAGCGAACGCTAAACCCACCGCACGCGGCGGGGGCATTGCCGCCCCGCGACGCGATCGACTAGAGACAGAGCGAAATTCGTTTGCTTCCGCAAGAAGCATTCGGAGACCCACGCCCAGCCCAAGCCGGCACGCCCGGCTTGGGCTTTTGTATTGACTTGCTCTAGGCCAGCCCCGTCAGTGGTCCGTCGCCGCAGAAGTTGGGGTTGCCGAACTTTTCGATCGGGTGGCCGAAGCCGCCGGCCAGCGACATGAGCAGTCGTTGGTGCGGCACGTTGGGCAGTTTCAGCGAGCGGCCCATCTGGAAGTCCAGCCCGCCGCCGACTAGCACGAATGGGATATTGTTCAACGTGTGGTTGTTGCCTTGGCCCAGTTCGTTGGTCCAGACCACGGTGGTGTGGTCCAGCATGCTCCCCTCGCCGCCCGGCTCGGGCGTTTCATCCAGCCGTTTGACCAGGTACGCCATCTGCTCGCAGAACCATTTGTTGATTTTGGTCAACTGGTCCTGGGCCGCCTTGTCGCCGTCCGGCTCGTGCGACAGCGTGTGGTGCGTTTCGTCGATGCCCAGCCAGCTCATCTTCGCCTGGCCGACGCTGTTGGTGTATTGCAGCGTGGCGACCCGCGTGAAGTCCGCCTTGAAGCTGTTGACCAGCAGATCGATCTGCATCTTGCTGATCTTCGGCAGGTTTTCGTTCTCTTCGCGCACGCCCGGTTCCAGTTCGGGGACGACGTGATCCAGTTGCAAGTCGGCGTCGCGGGCCAGTTCCTGTTCCATCTCGCGAACGAACGTGGCGTGATCGGTCAGCAGCTTGCGGTCGTCGGCCGACACGCGTGATTCGACCTTGCGAAGATCCTCGGCCACCGCATCCAGGATGCTCCGCACGCCGGCTTGATCCTTCATTTGCCCGTAGAGCTTGCTGAACATTTGGTACGGATCGTCGATCGGCGCGATCGGCTTGTTCGGTCCGTCGTACACCATGCGGGTCCAGGTGTCGGCCCGCTCCGGCACTAGCACGCCGAATTCCAGCGAGCCGAACCGCGTGCGGGTATCCGGCTTGCCTTGTAGATACCGCTTGATCTCCTGATCGATCGAATGCCCGCTCGCCCAGCCGGCCGGCGTGTCGGAGCCGCCTTGGATGTTGCCGGGAAACAGCTCGATGCCGGTCAGCAGGCAGCCGATTCCTCGCATGTGGCGATCGCCGTCGCCTTGCATCTTGATGCTCAACCCTTTGAGAAACAGCGTGCGATCCTGCCAAGGCGCCAGCGGGGTGACGCTCTCCTTGAGCGTGAACTTCTCTCCCTCTTCGTCCGGCCAGAAATTCCACGGCACGACGCCGTTGGGGCTGAACATGATCACCAACCGTTGCTTGCGTGCCGGCGGCGCGTTGGCGAACCCTAGGCTGGGAAGATTCAGCACAAACGGCATAGCCGCCGCGCCGATGCCCATCTGGCGGATAAACTCGCGTCGGCTGCGTGGAGTGGTCATGGTCGTAGCCTCGGTTTGGGATTGCTTATTGCTTATTGCTTATCGCTGATCGCTGACTGCTGAACGCTGATCGCTGACCCCTGACACCTGACACCTTCGCCTACGGCGATTCTACCTCAAACGCCATGGTCGTGGCAATTTCTACCAGCAGGGTCTGCATATTAAACTCCTCGCGAACAAATTGCTCGCGCAGTTCGCTCGGCTTGGTCTCGCCGTAGGCGAGCAGCGGCTGCTTGGCCACGTGGTGGAACAACCGCTCGATAAACGCCTGCTGCGCCTCGGTCGACTCGGCAGCGAACTGGGCCAGCTCGACCGCGCTGTCGAAGGCCACCGGCTGGCCGTCTATGGTGCGATACTCGCCCGAGGCGTCGACCGGTTTCTTGTTGTCTTCCGAGCGGAAGCGTCCCATCGCGTCGAAATGCTCCAGTGAAAACCCCAGCGGGTTGATCATCGCGTGGCATTGCTGGCAAGCCTTGGCTTCGGTTTGTAGCGCCACACGCTCGCGCGTGGTCATCTCCGGATGCAAATCGGGGCTGATCACGTCGAAATCCTCTTGCGGCGGACGAAGCCGGCGGCCCAACACGTTGCGGGCCAGGAACACGCCGCGATGGATCGGCGAGGTCTGCTCGCGATGCGCAAACCCGGTCATCAGCAGCGGATGGGTGAGCACGCCGCTGCGCCGTTGCGCGTCGAGCTGGATCGGTTGAAAGTCGGCCTCCGGCGGCAATTCGGCGCCGTACAACTTGGCGAGCGATCCGTTGAAGTAAAGCGCGTCGCTGACGAGCAACTGGCGAAAGTCGGACGCCTCGCTCCACATGATTGCATTCAACTGACGGTCGAGCGACTCTCGCAAGTCGGACAGCACCTGCTCGTTGAACTCGGGGAACTGCTCGGCGTCCTTGGCGATGTGCTGCATGTGATGCAGGTTGAGCCACTCGTGAAAAAAGGCCAGCATTTTGGCCGCCGCCAGCGGATGGTTCAGCATCCGCCGGGCGTGCGCGGCGACTTGTTCGCGAGTTTGCAATTCGTCGGCGTCGGCCGCCTTGCGCAATGCCTCGTCGGGCAGCGCGTCCCACAGACCCAGCGCCAAGCGGGCCGCCACCGCGTGGCTGTCGTGCGGGTGATCGTGCAGGTCGACGTACAGAAACCGCGGCGACTTGAGGATCAGGATCAACGCCAGCTTGGTCGCTTGCTCCGGCGAGTTGGCTTGGTCGAAGTGGCGGTCGATCAGCACCGCGGCCAGTTCGTCGTCGATCGGCCCCCGAAAGGCCCGCTCAGCGAACTGGCGGCAATAAGCGCGGAGCGCGTCGCCCCGCCGCGAGTCGTCCTGCTTGTAGCCCGGCACTTCGTGCAGCCGCTCGACAACGTAACCGGCCGCTTCGATCGCGGCGTAGGTTGCCGCTTGGTCCCATTGCTTGGAGATCGAGGTGCCGCGCTCGTAGCCCTGGCTGCGATCGTCCGGCGGAAAGTCGGTTTGCATGACGAACGTTTCAGGAAACTTGTGCGGCGAGAGGTAGTCCGGCGCGACGACTTCCTCCACTCGCTTCGGCCGCCGCCAGGAAAGCGTCAGCCCCGCCTCGGGGTCTTGCTTCGACTTGAAGAACTCAACGCGAATCGGGTAGACCCGACCGCCGAGCAGGAACCGCGTTTCGCGATACTCGCTCTCCTCGCCGGACCGCACCCAGGCGTCGATCAGCGCCGTCTCGTCGTCGTTGACCCACAACCGAGCGCCGTTCTTGGTCTTCAGCACAAACTCATACTCGCCCGTCTCGGGCGCATGGACGCCCCCTTGCCAGCGGCCGGCAAACTCCTCGGCGCTGAGATTGTCGATCGGCGGCGGTTGCTTGCCGTGGTCGAACTGGACGTTGTCCTCGATCCGCTCCAGCACGCGATCTTCGTCGCGGATTCGCCTGCCGCTGTTGAAGTACTCGGCCGTCAGCCCCCGCTGATCATCCCAAGCGGCTGCGACGTCGGCACCGGCTACCAGGTCGGCCAGCACCTGCCGATGCTGTCCGACGGTCAGCCGCGACAGCTCCACCCTGGGCGGTGCGATGCGGGCTTGCGCGATCGGCGAATAGAAGGCGTCGTGAATGTAGGCGGCAACCTGGCGGGCCTCCTCGTCGGTGCATTCCTCGGGCGCTTCTTCCGGCATCCATTCGTGAATATAGGCGGAGAGCGCCTCGACCGACAGTTCGCCTGTCAACCGTTCGTCGTATTGGCTGGTTCCTTCGCCTTGCGGGCCGTGGCAGGAGGCGCACTGCTGGCGGTAGATCGCCTCGCCGGGCGAGGGCTCATTGGCGAGCGTCAAACAAGACGGAACCGCGAGCCAACAGACCGCCAGCCAGGAGCGCAGCAGCGACCAGCGGGTGGTGTGGAGGCAATTCATGACGGCAAACGCCACAGGCGGGCGGCAAATGCTGCCGGCAGCGCCCAAAAGGTGGGTGAGTGGTTGGAGGGTTTAACTGCCGCTATTATAGGGAATTCGCGGGGCGAACTCAATCAAGGAAACGGGCGGGGGTGTGTTCGTCAGGCGAATCGCGACACAGTACATAGGACCGTGTCGAAATGCGTAAAGCGAGACTATTCGAATTTACCCCCACTCTCCAGCCATTCCTGCCGCAAATCCACACGGTCAGGATGGTTCATATTCAGAAGCTCAGCCGTAGCACGCCCGATAGAAGTGATGCCGATAATCTCGCCACCACTGAATAGGAAGTGATCGCTCCAATCCATGTTATTCAGGATGAGTGGCTAAGAAGCGACGTGCTTTTAATTGAATAATGCAGAACACATCGAGTGCATGGACGAACTTCTTGTACTCATCCTCTTCCGCGGAGGTCATCGTACCCTCGTTCGCCTTGTCGGCCAACTCGGAGATACGCGCCTGCAGCTCGGGCTTCGCGCGTAGATCGGCGATACGACTCGCCACTTCCGGAGTGAAGCTTTCGGCAACGGGCTCTAGAAAATCGCTAAGATAACTCGTGGTGGACATAGAGGTATTATACTACGAAGTGGCGGTAAGAACGCAATGCGAATCGCCTGCAAATTGTTGCCTCAGAATACCCGAACCAAGCCCGGCGGGCGAATGCAATCCTGCTGCCGACCTGCTACGATTGTTGAAAAGACGCTGTGACACCGCCCGACCAAGCTTGCCATGACCACCGAAACCACCACCACCGAAACCGCCGCGCAGTTCGTCAATGTCGCGGCCTACAAGTTCACGCCGCTCGATCGGCTTGACCAACGGCGGCGGACGCTCAAGGCGCGGTGCGCGGAGTTGGGGCTGAAAGGCACGATCCTGATCAGTCCCGAGGGGATCAACCTGTTCATCGCCGGCGGCCGCGCGGAGTTCGACGCGCTGCTGGCCGAGTTGCGGGCCGAACCGCCGCTGGCCGACTTGACCGTCAAGGAGAGCCTCTCCGATCGTCAGCCGTTCAATCGCATGCTGGTCCGCCTGAAGAAGGAGATCATCGCCTTCGGCGTGGAGGGGATCGATCCGGCCGGTGCGTCTGCGCCGAAAATCGCGCCGGCGGAACTGAAGCAATGGCTCGACGAAGGCCGCCCGGTCACGCTGCTCGACACCCGCAACCAATACGAGATCAAGCTGGGCACGTTCGCCGGAGCGGTCGATCTGGAGATCGGCCATTTTCGCGATTTTCCCCGCGCGGTCCGCGCGCTGCCCGCGGAACTGAAGCGGCAGCCGATCGTGATGTTCTGCACCGGCGGCATCCGCTGCGAAAAGGCGGGGCCGTTCATGCAGCGTGAAGGATTCGAGAACGTGCTGCAGCTCGACGGCGGGATTCTGAAGTATTTCGAGGAAGTGGGCGGCGCGCATTGGCAAGGCGAGTGTTTCGTGTTCGATTCCCGTGTGTCGGTCGATCCCAACCTGGCCGAGACGCCGACTACCGAATGCTTTGCCTGCCGTGCCGTTCTGTCGCCGGAGGATCAACAGTCGGACAAGTTCGTCGCCGGTCGGTCGTGCCCCAACTGCTGGCAGTCGCCGGAAGAACAGATGGCCGCAACGATCCGCGGCCGTCATGCGCGGCTGGCCGAGTTGATTGATCCGTTGCCGGGCGGCGCGCCGTACGATAACCGGCGGCCGATCAACGTACCGCTGAAATACGATCGGGCCACGTTGCTCGAGTTTCTCGACGGACTGCATCCGCACGTCGGTCGCGAGCAATGGCGGCAGTTGTGCGAGGACAAGGGCCGGTCGATCGGGGTGGTCGCCTTCCAC
>JBGTJT010000439.1:0-4451 GCA_041744995.1 Pirellulales bacterium
CGGGATAATTGATTGCTGCCGCTGAGTACTGGCTCAGCGGCAAGATTCTTTCAGAAGAAAGTCGTGAAAGTCGTTACCGGCCACGAAGGCTCGCTTGCCGGTGCGCAAGACCCGCAGGCCGCGCCGACGGGCGGCACGAAGCGTGGAGTCCGACCAGCGAAGCCGGCGTTTGAACTCCTCCACCGTGTAGATTGCGTCCAGGCGAACCGAGCCTGTGTCGGTTTCTGAATCAGATTTCGCCGATGCAGATAGTCGCGGATACCCGGAATGCGGCTGAGACGCCATCGTGGCTCGAACTCTGAGGCGATCGATGCCTAACGCAACGCGGAGTCAGGCTTTCCAACCCCCTGTGGAAATCCGGACGCTTTTTTTGACGTCGAATTTGGGGTCCAAGCCCGCAAGTCTAAAATGCCGGCAAAGCGTGGCGTGTCTCAACGAAAGGTATTTGCCTGCGCAATGAGTTGTGCGTAAAATGCATGTAGGCAAACTTACAACGCCATCCCACAACCGCTTCAATGAATGGAGCTGGAGCAAGCATGGACGCAACAGGCGCTATTTCGCGCAATCGGCTTTACGGCTCGGTATCAGTCTCTGAAATCCCGCGAAATGAATGGCCTGACTCGGAAAATAACAACGCCGTTCGGCGCCGTTTTCGGTACTCATGGGAACTGCCTTACCAGATTGTCTGCCAGCTTCCGCCGGAGTTCGGCGGAATCAGTTTTGAGATTTCAGTCGATAAAGTTGGCCAGCGTCGTTTCGCGCCGGTCGGCGGTACTGGGCCATTCGTCGCGTGGGGCGGGATGGTCGGGCAGCTAATGCTGGAAGACCGGGGCGAAGAACTCGAAGCTGATGGCTTGAGCCTGAATGAGTTGCGACTTGCCAGCCGCTATGTCCGCCATTTGCGGGAATACATCGGAAACACACCCAAGCTTGCCGCGGCTTTGCATATTGTGAGACGAGGTAGGCTATCGGATGCCTTCGAGTGCCGTGATATACTCCCAGACGACATCGGCCTGGACGCGAGTGGCAACGGCGACCGCTGGTCGCTTCGGAGATTCACGAACGAGGGGCGTCGAGAGGCGATCGCGAATGGGATTGCTGACCCGACGCCGCACGACGCGCTGACCTATGGCTTGCTCGCCGCATCACGAGTAGCGCCTGTCGCATGTCGGCCCGATGAGATCTTTCCGCTGTTGCGGATGGCATTGTACTCACTCGGACCGAGCGAGTCGCAACTTGGCCCAGAGCAGCGTGCGTACATTGCTGCTCGGCTGAAAGACGAACTCGCCAAACATCTTGATGATACGACGGCTGAATTCGATCGATGGGCAGCCGATCCGAAATCCGATTTGATCCGGTCAATGACGCGTCGCAAAAATTGCCCCGTCACAAGGGATCAGGTCCGGCGAGGTCTGGTTGATATCGGCATCCGCTGGCTTGCCGCCCAAGCGCGCTGTATCGATGTTGCCATGCATGCCTTTGAGACAGTGCTACCGCATGGGTTGCAAGGCTACGAACGCGAGTTGTTTGCGGTCGTGTACCGAGGGGACGAGCGGCTCGCGGGTTTGCCGCTGGTACTTTTGCATGAGCGATTTGACTTTTGCCGCCCAGCGATTATCCCAATCTGGAATGAGCCGTCGAATCAAGAATCGTTTGACGTCTTCTATCGCTACTTGTCGTATTTTGCGGAAGTGTTGTCGAAGCGACGAGCTGCCGACACTCGTCGCAAGAGCGAACTCAGAAGCCGTCCGATCGAGCAGGTCGGCGATTCGCACGAGGTTTTGAAGAGCGTGCTGCAATCGGCGGTCGAACAAGCGATCAATCGCGATCTGGAGGGCGAGCAATGGGACATCGCTGACATTTGCGAGTCCGGGGATGCGCGCAGTTTCCGGATCATATGTCGCAAACTTGGGATTGATCAGGAGCTAAGTTTCACGCTGGAACAACTTGGGGAACTCGGTCGGGATCTAAATGACCGAGCGCTATAATGCGCGGTCGGTGTTTACCTCCGACACGGCAGGCCATTTTAGAGCGACGAACAGCGTGTCCCGGTTCCGGGGGCACGCATGCGGCCAAGACGAATCCCGCTCAAAAGCCCGGCGAGGTTATTATTCGCCGTGGACGGCTCAAATGGAAAAATGGAAAGGGCGTAACCGGCGTTCCGCTGCACGACAAGGGTTTGCAGCGTAGGAGTTTGCGTTGATTTGGCACTGACAAAAACGGCCTCCTTCGGGTAAACATCGGATTCTTACAACCATGTTTCCCCAGGCAAGGAGGCCGAGAGATGATCATGGCAGAAATGGCGGCGTTTGACAACTTCGATGACCTCACCGCGATGGGCGCCGATTTGGCGAGCTTCGTGCGGCAGGCGGCGGCCGATGGCAAGCCGGCGCATGAGGTCGAACGGGGTGTTTGGGAGCGGGTGTTGGCAATGGGTCGGCAGGCGACCGGGCACTTTTTTTGGATGCAGGGGGACGGCGACGTGGGAGAGACGGTCGAGACGCCCGAGGGGAGGGAACTGAAGCGACTGCCGGAGGCCCATCGGCGGACGTACCAGTCGATCTTCGGACCGTTTGAGCTTTCGCGTTACGTTTACGGCAGGCGGGAAGGGCAGCGGATTGAGTTCGTGCCGCTGGATGCCCGGCTGGAATTGCCCGAAAACGAATACTCGTATGTGCTCCACGATTGGGCGGGGGCGCTGTGTGTGGAGCATGCGTTTGGCCGAACGGCTCAGACACTGCAAAAGATCCTCGGGCTGTCCCTGGCGGTCGACAGCCTGGAACGGACGAGTCGCACAATGAGCGCGTCGGTCGAGTCGTTTCGCACCTCGCTGAAGAAGCCACCGGCGAACGAGGAGGGGGAGATTCTCGTGACCACTGCCGACGGCAAGGGGGTGCCGATGCGACGCCCGGCCGATCAGCGACCGGTCGGCGCACGTCGCAAGAAGGGCGAGAAGGCGAATAAGAAGCAGATGGCCACGATCGGTTGTGTCTACACGGTCGATCCCAAGCATCGCACGCCCGAGGCCGTGGTGGAGGCGCTGTTTCGAGAACGGACCGCCGAGAAGCAGGCCAAGGCGCGCGAACCGGCAGCCCAGCACAAACGCGCCTGGTCGAGCCTGAGCTACGAGTGGGGCGACATCCAGGTCGATGCGGAGACCGAGGTGTTCACCTGAATGGCCCAAGAGGCCAACCTGCGGCGCCGCGACGGCCGGCCTTTGATCTGCCTGATGGACGGCCAGCGGAGCTTGTGGAGTTCGTGCGCGGGGTACTTGCCGGAAGATCGCGTGGAAATCGTCGACCTGTTGCACGTGGCCGGCTATTTGTGGAATGCCGCTTACTTGTTCCATGCGGAAGGAAGCGCCGAGGCGACCGCCTTCGTACGCGACCGCATGTTGCGGATCCTGCAAGGTGATGTGGGCTATGTGATCGGCGGGTTGCGTCAGATGGCCACCAAACGCCAGGGGTCGAAGGGCCAACTGTCCGCGGCGAAGCGAAAAACGCTCACGACGATCTGCAACTACTTCCATCGCAACCGCCACCGGATGCGCTACGATGAATATCTGGCCGCCGGCTTCCCGATCGCCAGCGGCGTGATCGAGGGTGCTTGTCGCCATTTGGTAAAGGATCGCATGGAACGCGCCGGGATGCGCTGGACGATCGACGGCGCTCAGGCAATGCTGGACCTTCGCAGTACGCATATCAACGACCAATGGCCCGCGTTTCAAGCCCATCGAATCCTTACGGAAACCCGACGCCTCTACCCACAACGCCAACCACTACAACAACTTGAATTCCAACTGGCCTTGTAGCGGAAAGCCGGTTACGCCCGAATGGAAAGCTCCACCACCCGCGCGCTTACGCTCCCTCGTATCAACAGTGCTACGAGGTCATAATTGACGATCCCACGCAGTTTGCTTTCGCTGATCCGCTTCGCCTTCCGACACTGGGTATCGAGCCACTGTTGCTCGGTCACTCCAGTCTTTTAGCAGGCTTCCCACCTCACGGCAGGCTGCTTGTCGGACACTCTGGTGAAGAGAGGTTCGGAACCGGTTGGGAACCGATTCCGACAGTAGTACCATCAGCTTCGTGAGCTGTTTCTCCTTCGTAAATAAGGGGTTGGAGTCCCAAAGTTCCACAGCTAACTGGTCGCACCATATATGACGCGGATTTCGCTTGAATTTAGCTGAGCAATTCACTTCTTTCTGCCCGTTAGCGAAGATGCCTTCAACGCCGACGGGAGAATGTTACCGTTGTTTTGAATTCTTTGGCGTGATCACGCCGGCGACTTACTTTGATCCATGTCAATAAAGGCAAGGCAAGATTGAGAGGACTGTCATCGTTGCGGGCGACCGAACAGAACTGGAGAGTTGGGTGCCGTTAGTTTCCTAGTTGGATTGTTTTGGGTGTGGTCGAAGATACAACAGAGCCGAAAACAATCAATCGCGGAAA
>JBGTJT010000440.1:0-2338 GCA_041744995.1 Pirellulales bacterium
CGGGATAATTGATTGCTGCCGCTGAGTACTGGCTCAGCGGCAAGATTCTTTCAGAAGAAAGTCGTGAAAGTCGTTACCGGCCACGAAGGCTCGCTTGCCGGTGCGCAAGACCCGCAGGCCGCGCCGACGGGCGGCACGAAGAGTGGAGTCCGACCAGCGGAGCCGGCGTTTGAACTCCTCCACCGTGTAGATGGCGTCCAGGCGAACCGAGCCTGTGCCGGTTTCTGAATCAGATTTCGCCGATGCAGATGGTCGCGGATTCCCGAACTGCGGCTGAGACGCCATCGTGGCTCGAACTCTGAGGTGATCGATGCCTAACGCAACGCGGAGTCAGGCTTTCCAACCCCCTGTGGAAATCCGGACGCTTTTTCTCACCGGAGTTTGAGGCTCCCTCGGCAGGGGCCGCGAGGACGTATTTCCAATAAAAGGTGGTTTATCTCGCCGAAAGGCGTTTGCCTGCGTTAATGCGTTTCGAGTAAATTGATGGTGAAACTCTCCCCACAGCAAACGCTCCAATGAATGGAGTCGGAGGCAAGTATGGATGCATTAGCCGGTTTTTCACGAGAACGGCTCTACGGCTCGATCTCAATCTCAGAAATCCCGCGAAATGAATGGCCGGACTCGAAAAATAACAACGCCGTTCGGCGCCGTTTTCGGTACTCATGGGAACTCCCTTACCAGATTGTCTGCCAGCTTCCGCCGGAGTTCGGCGGAATCAGTTTTGAGGTCTCAGTCGATAAAGTTGGCCAGCGTCGTTTCGCGCCGGTCGGCGGCACTGGGCCATTCGTCGCGTGGGGCGGGATGGTCGGGCAGCTAATGCTGGAAGACCGGGGCGAGGAACTCGAAGCTGACGGTTTGACCCTGAATGAGTTGCGTCTTGTCAGCCGCTACCTGCGTCATCTACGGGAACATATCGGAAGCACACCCAAGCTTGCCGCGGCTTTGCACATTGTGAGAAACGGCCGGCTGTCGGATTCAACCGAGTGCCGAGACATACTCCCAGACGACATCGGCTTGGACGCAAGCGGCGGCGGCGACCGCTGGTCACTCCAGAGATTCACCGACGAGGGGCGTCGAGAGGCGATCACGAATGGGATTACTAACCCGACGCCGCATGACGTACTGACCTATGGTTTGCTCGCCGCATCACGAGTAGCGCCTGTCGCGTGTCGCCCGAATGAGATCCTTCCGCTGTTGCGGCTGGCAGTGTACTCACTTGGACCGAGCGAGTCGCAACTGGGCCCAGAGCAGCATGCGTACCTTGTTGGTCGGCTGAAAGTCGAGCTTGCCAAGCATCTCGATGATACGACGGCTGAATTCGATCAATGGGCAGCCGATCCGAAATCCGATTTGATCCGGTCAATGACGCGTCGCAAGAATTGCCCCGTCACAAGGGATCAGGTCCGCCGAGGTCTGGTTGATACCGGCCTCAGGTGGCTTACCGCCCAAGCGCACTGTATCGATGTTGCCATGCACGCCTTCGAGGGAGTGCTACCGCAGGCGTTGCAAGGCTATGAGCGCGAGTTGTTCACGATCTTGTATAGAGGCGATAACCGGCTCGCCGGGCTGCCGCTGGTGCTTCTGCATGAGCGATTTGACTTTTGCCGCCCCGCGATTCTTCCGATTTGGAATGACCCATCGAGCCAAGAATCTTTTGATGTTTTCTATCGCTACCTGTTATCTTTCGCAGAAGTTCTTTCCAAGCGAAGAACTGCCGACAGCCGTCGCAAGAGCGAAATCAGGGTTCGTCCAGTCGAACAAACTGGTGATTCGCACGAGGTTTTAAGGAGCGTGCTGCAATCGGTTGTCGAAGAAGCGACCGACCTTGATCTTGAGGGCGAGGAGTGGGACCTTGCCGATATTCGCGAGCACGGGGATGCTCACACTTTCCGCGTTATATGTCCGAAATACGGCATCGACGAAGAGTTGACCTTCACGCGTGAGCAGCTTCGGGATATGGCCGAAACTTAGCCTTTAGGTGAACTCCGCTGCCAAGCAATTTGAACCCACTTTCGACCAGTAGGAGGCTCGCGATAGATAACAACCCTTCATTTAATATGACGCGGATTTCGCTTGAATTTAGCTGAGCAAGTGCCCGTTAGCGATGATGCCTTCAACGCCGACGGGAGAATGTTACCGTTGTTTTGAATTCTTTGGCGTGATCACGCCGGCGACTTACTTTGATCCATGTCAATGCAGGCAAGGCAAGATTGAGAGGACTGTCATCGTTGCGGGCGACCGAACAGAACTGGAGAGTTGGGTGCCGTTAGTTTCCTAGTTGGATTGTTTTGGGTGTGGTCGAAGATACAACAGAGCCGAAAACAATCAATCGCGGAAA
>JBGTJT010000441.1:0-2484 GCA_041744995.1 Pirellulales bacterium
CGCCGGTGCGTGGATCGGGGCCGGGGCGATCGTGATGGCCGACGTCGGCGAGCGGGCGGTCGTCGGCGCTGGGGCGGTTGTGACCAAACCCATTCCCGCCGGTTGCACCGCCGTGGGCGTACCGGCCAAGGTAATCAAGTCTCCCCGCGAATAACTCGTTTCTTTCAGTAGGTTCTCTCCAGACTACTTATGTGCGGAATTACCGGCGGCGTGTGGACTGTAGACGCGCCGCCTTTGAGACAATCTGAACTCGACGCCATGACTGACGTGCTGGCGCACCGCGGTCCTGACGGACGGGGTACGCACCGGGAGCAGCATGACGCGGTCGGCGTGGCGCTGGGGCATCGGCGGCTCTCGATTATCGATCTGGCCGGCGGCAGCCAGCCGCTGGCGAACGAAGATGGATCGATTTGGATTACGTTTAATGGAGAAATCTACAACTATCGAGAACTCCGCGAGCAGCTCGTTGCGAAAGGGCATCAATTCCGCACTGCGGGGGACACCGAGACCATCGTCCACCTGTACGAGGAGTATGGCGTTGACTGCCTAGCGCACCTCCGCGGCATGTTCGCGCTGGCCATTTGGGATCGACCTCGCCAGCGGTTGTTCCTGGCCCGGGATCGGCTGGGACAGAAACCGCTGGTCTACTGCCGGCAACCGGGGCGGCTGCTATTCGCCAGCGAGATCAAATCTTTGCTGCAGGCGGACGGAGTGGCTCGGGAAGTCGATTTGGAAGCGCTCGACGACTACCTCGCCTATCTTTACGTGCCGCACCCGCACACCATGTTTCGCGGCATCCACAAGCTGCCGCCGGCCCACTACGCCGTCTGGGAGCGGGGTGAGCTGCGGATTGAAAACTATTGGAAACCCGACCTTGCCCGGGAGTCGACACTTTCCCTGGCCGAGACGCAAGAAGCCTTGGCCGCCACGATGCGCGAATCGGTGCGGCTGCGGTTGCGAAGCGACGTGCCGCTGGGAGCGTTTCTTTCCGGCGGCATCGACTCGACCGCGATCGTCGGCCTGATGCAGGAACAGCTCGACACGGCGGCCAACACCTACACGATCGGGTTTCCGGTCGACGACTACGACGAGAGCCGGTTTGCGCGGCAGGTCGCCGAGCATCTGGGAACCAGCCACCATGAGTTCATGTCGGAAGCGGCCTCGGTCGACCTGCTGCCCACCTTGGCGTGGCACTTCGACGAGCCGTTCGCCGACAGCTCGGCGATCCCAACTTACCTGGTTTCGCAAATCACCCGGCGACACGTCAAAGTCGCCTTGACCGGAGACGGCGGCGACGAACTGTTCGCCGGGTATCCTCGCTACGCGACGGTCCAAAGGCTGGGCGCATGGGATGATTTGCCCCGATGGTTGCGAGCGGCCATGTTCGGCGGATGGTGGAACCGGTTGCCGGCGCCGAATCGAGAGCAATCGCTGTTGCGAAGATGGCAGTTTCGCATGGGCACGTTGCGGCAGGCTCCGCCGCAACGCTATGCCAACTGGGTAACGATCATGCACAATGATCTGCGCCGACAACTTTATAATGATCAAACGCGGGAGCAACTTGTCGGCCACGACCCCTCCCATTCCGTCGCCGCCGCTTATCGGCAGAGCGGTCGTCGCGAAAGAGGCGTCTCCGCAATGCATGCGGATCTGTTGACCTACCTACCCGACGACTTGTTGACCAAGGTCGACGTCGCCAGCATGGCGCACGGCCTGGAATGCCGCAGTCCTTTTTTGGATCACAAGGTCGTGGAGTTGGCCGCGCAGATCCCTTACGCCTATCTCACCAGCGGCGGTGGGCCGAAGCCGCTGTTGACCTCGACCTTTCCGCAGTTCTTTCCCGAGGCGATTCGCAGACGCCCCAAAATGGGTTTCCGGGTTCCGTTGGACCACTGGTTCCGCCAGACGCACGCCGACTACGTCCGCGACACCCTGTTGAGCGAGCGGGCCGTGTCGCGCGGTTACTTCGAGCGGACTGCGATCAAACGGATGCTCGACGAGCACCGGCAGGGCCGCTGGAATCACGGCGATCGGCTCTGGGCGCTGTTGTGCTTGGAGACGTGGCACCAGACGTTCCTCGATGCAAGTCCTTCCGCTACTGCATCCGCCGCCGCCATCCTCCGGCCTGAACGGGTCCAGGCACTAACTGCGAATACAACGTATTCAGAGAACGGCTCGAACCGAACCTAATGCACGCCTTACGCTTCAACTTGAGAACTCGCCGACGAAGGGTCGCTCCCCTCGACGTCGCACGGCAGCAACGCAGCCAACGGCGCCAGGCAGGCTTGCCAATGATGATGTTGTTCGACATAGGCCCGCCCCTGCCGGCCGAGCCGTTCACGCCGCGCAGCGTCGGTGTGCAGCAGCAGCAAGGCGTCTTGCCATTCTTGCGGCGTGGCGGCGGTAAGGGCCGTTTGGTCGTCGACCAGCGGCAAGCCTTCCAAGGCCTGCGGCGTCGCCACCACCGCCTTGCCGGCGGCCAGC
>JBGTJT010000442.1:0-11633 GCA_041744995.1 Pirellulales bacterium
GCCGAGCGCGTAGATGTCGCTGCGGGCGTCGGCGTTGCGGACATCCTGGGCCTGCTCCGGCGCCATGTAGAGATATTCGCCGATCACCGTGTCGCCGGTGGATAACTCCTCGCCCTGCTTGCCGGTGTCGAGAAACCCGAGTGAATCCTTCGCCCCGCCGAACTCCATTAGCTTGGGGACGCCGTCGGAGGTGAGCCAGATGTTTTCCGGGCGGATGTCGCGGACGACAATGCCTTGCTCGTGCAGGGCGGCCAACCCGCGGGCCAGATCGCGGCCGAGGCGGCAGGCTTCTTCCAGCGGCAACCGCCCGTCGTGGGCGAGCCGGTCGGCCAGCGTTTCGCCGTGCAGATCCTCGATGGCCATGTAGGAGATATGGCTCACCTCGCCAACCTCGAAGGCGCGGACCACGTTGGGATGGTCCAGCTCGCAGGCGATCCGCAGCTCGCGTCCCATGCGGGCCAGCCGCTCGGAATCGTCGGTCACGTTGGCCACGTAGATCTTCAGCGCCACCGGCTGGTCGTATTCCTTGTGCCGCGCACGGAAGATGCCGCCCAGCCAGCCGTGCGCGATATGTTCGTGAACATCGTAGGGGCCGAGCATAAACGGCCCGGTGTGGCCATCGAGAATCGCCTCGCCTTGAAAGTCGGTGATCTGCTCCTGCTCGACAAGCCAGTCGATGAAGGCCGCCGGCGACGGGTCAGCGGCTGCGGCTTGAAATTCGTCGGCCATGGCGGCGGCGTCCGCGGCCGATAGCAGATGGCTCTCCGCGAGACGTTGCTGGATTTCTGCGATGGTTGCGCTCATAACACTCTCCGGAGATTTGCTGGCCGTTTTGTGCGGCGGTTACTCGGTCGCGGAACGGGACGCTTGCCACGCTTCAATAAACTGCTGATCGGCCTCACTGAGACTGGCGATGGGAACTTGGACCGTCTTGTCATCCGCGGTTTTACGTAGCGTAGCGGAATCTCCGTCGACAGCAACCAGTTCTGCCTCGATCTGGAATTTCCCCGATTTGTCGCTCCAGGTACGGGTGGAATTGACGAAGCGGACGGCACCATCCCCGGCTTCACTCGAAGCGTCGGCCGGCGGTGAATCGCCGGCTTCCACCTCCGGTTCGACTACATCCCGCGACTCGAGTCCGAAGTACTGGATATTCTTACCGCCATGGTTCTGGCCCGTCACCAATGCAGTCCCGTCGGCGGTGAAGCAGCGGGCATGGATGTTATCACTAGAGCTGCATCGTTCCAACTTGCTTCCGTTAAGTGAGAAAATAAATTGCTCATCGCTATAGCGATTCGCGGCAGCGAACCGGGAGCCAATCCAAGAGAGGGTTGCATTGGCCAGATTGGTATTAACCAACTCGAATTGCTTTTCGCCGGACTTAACCTCGTAGATATAAACGCCAGTCGGATATTCATAATGCACAGAGGCGAACCGCCCATCCCGTGAGAGTTGCGTGCCGTTGCGGTAGGGGATGCCAGTCACTTCCGGCAATTGATGCAGAAGCTTACCGGATTCTACATCGACGAGGGCCATGTAGACGCCGCCGTGTCTGCTGTCGTCGTCGGGTAATCGGTCCAGTGTGCCCGCGATTAGTGCGGTGCGATTGTTGGCCGAGAGGCTAGCGCCAAAGCCGCGATAGTGCCAGCCAAAGTTTGACGGAACGGTCATCGATATCAAATCTTTCAAGGCATGCCGGGCGATGCGCTTGCCTTCACGGACGTCATATAACTGCAGGGTGCAATCCTGGGTCAGCCAAACAAGCCGAGTGCCATCGGGGGAAATTCCGCCGACGCCTTCCTGATTGATACCAAAACGGCCGATCACGTCCCCTGAATCCGCGTCGAAACGAATGATCTGGCCGGAGGATTCGAGGATGGCGACAACCGTCATGTTATCGTCCGCAAAACGAATCGGGCCTTGGACATTCGTTGCTACCACCGATTTCGTCCACAGCAATTCACCGGTTTCCAGGCTCCACAACCGCACTGTCTTGTCGGCCCCCAGGGAGGCGAACCGCTTGCCGTCCGGCGCCACGTCAAGCGTGACGACTTCAGCTTCATGTCCGACGAACGAGTGGATCAAACCGACTTTGTGTTGAAGCTTGCCCGATGGCGGTTGTGGTTCGGTTTTCGAAGTGTCAGCTATATCTGCTCCCGCCTCCTCCGTCACCCGCACCCACTTGGCCCCCACGATCTTGCCGTGGTGATTGTTGCCGGAAGAATCCTTGAGTACATCGCCTTGGCCTTCGTCAAAGTGATACAGCGCGAGCGTATCGGCATCTGGCTCGTGGCGCAATGCCGGCTTAAAGTTACTCGTATAGCGGGCAACCTTCGAGATGCGCAGCTCGTCGATTTGCCCAGAAAAAGGGTGCTTTGGGGCGCCGTCCGCAGCAATCGCGGCCCCCAGCCGAGTAAACTCGACATACTTCTTATAGATGCTCCACACATCGCCTGCCAGGGTGCCGGCGTCGATCCTTTCCACTTGAACGCCGTCAATGAAAAGCCGCGGCACCTTGCCGTCCCACGAATAGGCGACGTGTGTAAACCCGTTCCCGCTTCTGCGCGGATGCCCGATGTGCTTCTTATTGGCCTCTTCCGCCAATTGCAGTTGCCACTCGCCTTCTGAGGCGCCCATTGCAATATTGAAGACGGGGGATTCCTCATTGGCCGCCACAAACCATACTTGATAGATAGCGTTAACGTCTTGGGCACTGACGTAAGCCTCAACGGTGTATTGCGGAAGTGACGGGATATTCGCAATGGGAAGGTCCACGTACGAGTCCTGGCCATCAAACTCGAGTGCATAATTCGGACCAGTCGCATGTGCATCGCGATTGGGTTTCGTGGCCAAACCGTCGATTGCTCTAACGTCGATCACGGTTCCGTCGCTGACCACCTGCACCTTGCCCGGCAGTAGATCGACTTTGACGGTCGTCGTCGCGCCTTTCTTGAGGATGAATTGCTTCGTCTCAAACGAGAAGTTGCCCCGCGTAATAACGAGCGCATGCGCACCCGACGTGAGCGTGATTTCTTCGTCGTCTGCCTGCGTGAGGACGATGTCGCTGCCTTTCACCTTGACTTCGATCTCCGGATCATTGATTTCCACCCGCAACGTTCCTTCGGGGGTTTGCAGGAAGATCACCATCAGCGCCAGCAGTGCGCCGAAGCCAAACAGGCCCCCGCCAATTCCCACATAGGTCCGATAGGGCGGCCTGGTCAGCTTGACCAACGGGCTGAGGTGCCTCACCGTGTCTTCGGTTGCCTGGCCGACGATCGTATCGGCGGTGGCCGCCTGTTTTGTGACGCGTTTCCGCGCAACCTGGGCGGCGGTCGTCTGCCCGCCGGCGTTGATGGCGAACTCGGGCAACGCCGGGGCGCTTGTCAAATCGCGGCCCGGCGTGAAGTCCATGGTTCTGGCATCCACCGAGGAATCTCCATCGGCCTTCGGCGGCGCTGGCTTGGCCTGCGGGGGCTTGCGGTGGAAAGCATCGATCCCTGCCGACGTATCCGGCAGAATCGTGCCGCGGCGGCAAGCAGTAAGTTGCTCGATGACCTCGTTCATCGACTGCTGCCGGTTTTCGGGGGCCTTGGCTACCATGCGTTGAAATACCTCCTCGAGTTGTTCGCTCACGGCCGGCTGTTCCGCCGCTAGTGAAGGAATGGGGTTGTTGGCGTGCGCCATGACGGTTTTCATCATCGTGTCCGCTTCGTACATTCGCTTGCCGGTAATTAGCCGGTAGAGCGTGCAGCCTAAGGCGTAGATGTCGCTGCGGGCGTCTGCTTCACGCGTGTCGAGCGCCTGCTCGGGCGCCATGTAGTCGACCGTGCCCATTATCTGGCCGCTTTGCGTCAGCCGCTCGAACTGCGTGCCGTCTCCCTCGGCCGATTCGCCGAGCGTGGCCAGCCCCATGTCGAGAATCTTGATCTGACCTTCGTGAGAGAGCAGCAGGTTCGCCGGCTTGATATCGCGATGAATGATCTGCCGGCTATGCGCGTAGCGAAGCCCCTCGGCCGCTTGCAGGACATAGTCGAGCGCTTCATCGACCGAAACCCGCCCGCGCTCGCTGACCAGCGAAGCTAGGTCTTGGCCTTGGACATACTCCATCACGAAGTAATGCAGCCCATCCTTCTCACGGGCGTCGAAGGCGGTGACGATGTTGGGGTGCGACAACTGACCGGCGGCCAAAACTTCCTGCTGGAAGCGGTTCAATGCCTCGGGCGATTGCAGCGCCTTCTGGTTGATAATCTTCAGCGCCACCTCGCGCCGCATGCGGCGATGGCGGGCCTTGAGCACGGCGCCCATGCCTCCTTCGCCGATCTGGTCGAGCACCTCGTAGTCGTCGATCAGCAGATGTTCGATCTCGTTGTTGAGGATCCGCTGCGCCTGGTACGGTGTCAGCTTGCCTTGCTGGATTAGCGTGTCGCTGAGCCTGGCGGAGTCCTGCGGCCGTGTGTCGGCGGGCAACTTGTTCCAGAACTTTTCGATGTCTTGCCGCGACATCAGGCCGGAGTCGAACAACCGCTTGAAGTACGTTTTTACCGCGTCCAGGCCGAGCGACGGCGAGCTGGCAGGCTCGGCTTGCTGCGGTGGCGTCGTGGCCAGTTTGTCGATATCGGCGAAGGCCGCATCGACGTTGGGCAGAAACTGCGGAAACCGTGCGGCGTACTCCTGGCGTTGCGGCTGCTGGCCCGCCTTCAGCCGGTATTCGACGTCGCTGGGGATCAAGTCCTGCAGCAAACGGCCGCGATGCTTCTCCGGCATCATCGCCACGTACGCGGCCAGGTCAGGCTGACTTCCCGCTTCCCAGGTCGCTTCGAATTTTTCGCAAATTTCGTCAATCGCCAACAGGATGCTGGTCCGAGTGCTGCGAGATTGGGAACGATCGTCGGTCATGGCTTAGGTTTCCTGCGATTCGTTCGCGTACGTTTTCCAGGTGCGTCGGATAATGTTGAGTTTGCGTTCGACGGCGCGGACCCCCTTGTCGAGCCGCTGGGCGATTTCCGCGTTGCTATAGCCTTCCACCTTCAGCAGGGCGACCTGCCGAAGCTCGTCGTTGTCGAGTTGATCCAGCAGTTGCTGATACAATTCAGCCACCTCGTGAATGAAGTCTGGGGTTGGCTCGTGTGCGGCAAAGCCGGCGATGCCGGTCGCTTCGTCGGCGTCGATGCCGGCGGCGGCAAACACCGATTCCCCCCGCACCTGGCCGCCGCCCCGCTTGAGCCTGGTTTGGGAGTGATAGTAATTGATCGCCTTGCGACGGGTGATCCGCGAGAGCAATTGCCACAGATCGTCGCGATCGGCCAGCCGATCGAACTGCCCCGCCTTCGCGCGGCGGAACAGGCTTTGAAAAGCGCTTAACGCGATGTCTTCGCCATCGGCCATTTTGCGGACTTGCGGCGACAGCTTGCTGTTGGCCAGCCGGACGGCCCGGTCGAAATACCGGTTCCATAATTCCTCGGCGGCGGCGGCTTCGCCCGACTTGGCGCGTTGCAGCAGATAAGTGACGGAACCGTCGCGTTCCACGTGGGAGACTCCGGGTAATTGAACAAACAGCCGCCAAGCATTCCGTATCACAATCTAACCCCTAGCAATGGTGGCATCAAGCTCTAGGCCGGGGGCCGGAAAAACTCCGACCGGCCCCGACCTGGATATTTGCCCCTGGATGTGCCGCCGACCCTGTCGGCGGGGCGCATTTGCCGCTATTGAGGCACTCAACAAAGGCGCTCGCCGCCCGACGCGCCGGCGAAAAAAAGATTGTGTTACAATATTTGAGGGCTAGATCCCGCCCAGCGCCCGGCCGACCTCATCCATCGACTGGAAGCGGTCTTCCGGCCGCTTGGCCAGCATCCGTTGGAACAGCATGTCCAACTGCGGGGGCGCTTCGCTGCGGGCGGCCGATAGCGACGGGATCGGCGCCTGCTGGTGGGCCATTGCTTTTTCCATCATCTTCTTGCCGGGATACGGCACGCGACCGGTCAGCAGCACGTGCAGCGAGCAGCCCAAAGCATAGATGTCGGTACGGGCGTCGACCTGCGTGGCGTCCATGATCTGTTCCGGGGCCATGTAGTCGATGGTGCCCATCCCGCGACGGCCCGCTTCGGTGTGAAATTCATCGGCGGCGGCCGCAGCGCCGCCAAGTCGAGCCAAGCCCATACCGACGACCTTTACGGCGCCGGTTTGATTGTGGACCAGCAGATTGCCAGGCTTCACATTGCGATGGATAACTCCGTTCTCATGAAGATAGCCCAACCCGGCGGCGGCTTGCTGGACGTAGTTGATGGCATGCTGCAACGGCAGCGGCCCGACCTGCCCGACCCAGTCGGACAATGGCCGGCCGTCGACAAACTCCATCACCAGATAGAACTGCCCGTCCTGCTCGCCCGGATCGTAGCTGGCGACCAGATTGGGATGCCGCAGCTTGGAGAGAATCTTGGCCTTGCGGCGAAAGCGGGAGAAGATCTCGAACGAGGCCTGTGCTTCAGGGGAGAGGAATTTTAGCGCTACGATCTGCCGGCTGGGTTGATGGGACGCCTTGTAAATCGATCCCGTGCGGCTGCTGCTCAATTCGTCGAGCAACACGTAGTCTCCAAATCCGCGGCCCTCCGTCGCAGGCGGCGACTCGCCCAGGGAGGTTTCTTCGCGCGGGGTGGCGGGGCGCGCCACGGGTGCCTGCTGCCGTGGTGCTTGTAGTTGCTGGTCGTACTCTGCTTTTCGACTCCCATCGAGCAACACGGTCTTCGCCTTGGCAACCTCGTTGAGCAGCCGCTGGGAGTGGTCGCTTCGCTGACCGGTCTGAAAGGTCCGCAGGTAGACCATCAGGCGATCGGCGGCGTTGGCGATCACGTCGGGGTTGCTCTCGAACTTCTCGATTGCCAACAACCGGTAGTGCGTCGGCGGCTGATCCTTGGCCGGGATGCCGAGCCAGGTGTAGTAGGGGTCGAATTCGCTCATGGGCGCATACGCGGTAAGAGTTTGGCCTCCTCACCAGAATCTGTGGGTGGCGTAAGGTGTGGGCGACCTTGCACCTTGGGTCAAGGCGTCCGACTGTACCAACGCCCCCAGAATAACATCAAAGGTACAAGAAGTAACGGGCCGCGCCGGCGGGCAAGGCGTTCGGGATCGACGACGCCAAGGTTCGGGACACCCCAAAACCAAGCCAACAACCGCCTGCCTGACAGAGAAAACACCATGATCGAGGACACCCCGACAGAAGAAATGTTGAACCATCGCGTCCTACCTGATAGATTGCAACAGGAAGACTATTGGGAAGTCCAGCAAACTTACCTGCCTTAGCGGTCACCCCCTGACCCATGTCTGGAGAACCATACGATGATTCATCGACGGAACATGCTGCAATGCATGGCGGCCGGCGTCGGCGCCGTTTTCGCCCCCTCGCTTTTGCCGGGCACGGTCTTCGGCGCCGCAACCGCCGCCGGCGGGCCGAAGCGCGTGGTTTTCTTCCTGCAGAACCAGGGCTTCGATCCGAAAACATGCATTCCGGCCGGCATGAGCGGTAGCGGTTCGCTGGCGAAGGCGAAACTACCTGAACCTATCCGTGCGCTGGAACCCTATAAGGAGCGGATGCACATCATCAACGGCCTGCACGGCTTGCACACCAGCCCGGCCCACAGCGCCTTCTTCGGCGCGCTGGGCGGCTATCGCGGCGGCGACGGAGTGCCCCCCAGTGCAGCGACGATCGACTATGAATTGAGCAAGGTCTTGCCGCCGACGCTACTGCCGCATTTGTGCATCGGCATGGACTCAATGGAAAACATGACGGCCAAGCCGACGATTGCGACTCTGTCGGCCAGCGGCGCGGGTCAGCCGATCTTCATGCATTCGAATCCGAATCATCTTTATCAGATGCTGTACGGCGGCATCTCCACGGGCGACATTCGACTTCAACACGAAGCCAGTTCGACGGTGCTGACTCAGGTCGAGACGTTGGCCGCAGCCAAGGGCCAAGCGCTTCCGGCCGCGGTTCAGGCGCGTTACCGTCAATACGTCGATGGGATCAAGGAGGTCAACGGCTTGCGCGACCGCCTCGATACGGCGGCAGACCATCTCCGCAAGTTTGCCCCGAAAGTGGACGAGCGCTACACCAAACCTGAGTTTGAAACCGATTGGCACGACGCGCTGCTCGATCTCGGTATCTCGGCGCTCGCCTCAGGGATCACCAATACGCTGACGATTGGCTCGGGCCGGGGTGAGATCTTCGGCGCCTGGAAGGGTCTGGGCGTCGAGCAGCAGGGGCACAACCTGGGGCACATGCAGCAGGCCGACAATCCGATCTGGATCAAGATCCGTCAGTATAACAGCCGCATGCTGGTGAAGATCATGGAAGCGCTTGAAAGCGTGCCCGAAGGGAGCGGCACCATGATGGACCACACGCTGATCGTCTATACCAGCAACAATGCCGACAAGCAGCACACCAATGGCGCCAACTGGCCGGTCATGCTGCTGGGCAACTGCGACGGCACGTTCAAGACCGGCTGCTTTACCCAGTTGGACGGCAAGCGGCCCGTCAACGCGCTGTATACGGCGCTACTTCGCGCCGCCGGCCAAAACGCCAATCGCTTCAACATGAACGACAAACTGGCCAACAAGTTCGACGCCGGAACCGGCCCGCTCAAGGAAGTGCTGGCATGAGCAGCCTTCGCTTCTTGTTGGCAATAGCGTTGTCGTGCAGTTTGCCGTCTATGGCACGGGGCGAGACGTACACGCCCGGACAGCCGGTCGATCAAGACTTTAAGAGTTTTGCGCAACCGTTTCTGGTCAACCACTGTGTGGATTGTCACGGCGGGTCCGTTCCCGAGGGCAATCTTGCGCTCGATGAACTGGGGCCGGTGGACGAAGTCAACGCCGATATCTGGAGAAGTGTGTGGGCGCAGGTCTCCATCAAGGAAATGCCGCCCAAGGATGTGGAGCCGCCGGAGGTCGTCGAGCGGTTGCAGTTTTCGGACTGGATCGTTGGCGAACTCTCGCGCGCCCTGCGTGACAAGGGTGGCTTTCAGGATCACCTTGATCCGGACAAGGGCAACTTCGTCGATCACGACCTGCTGTTCGGTCCGCTGCCGAAAGGCATCCAACTTGTGCCAGCGTCTTCGCCGGCGCGGCTCTGGCGCGTGACGCCGCAGGAACACATCACCCGGTTGAACGAATTGATCAACACGGAACCGGGGTTCGATCCGCAAAAGCCAGGCCTGCGGACACACGGGGACGCCGTTCCCACCAACCATGGCGGTGAATTGAAGCTTTACTTTGGTACCGACCGCATCATCCAGTGGCAGGGGGGGACGGTTGCCTATGCGACCGCGGTGAAGAGCGTACCGGCGAGCCTCTCGTCGGCCCGCCATCACGGCTTGGAAAACTATCCCCACCTCTACACGGTCAACAGCGCGGAAGCGACCCAGATCATGGGTGTGGCCGGGGATCTTATTCGCTACATGGCAGACGGTCCGCTAAGCATCGCCGAGCCGTATCAGATCACGGACGATCCCAAGTCCATCGCAGACAAAATGCGAGGCGATCTGCGCGGGCTGCCGACAAGCATTGTCTACAGCACGAAAGTGGTGCGGCCGCTGACCCCGGTCTACGACCTGATGCAGGAGGAGGGTGTCAGCGACGAGCGTCTCCGCGCTGCGGTCGACTACCTGTTTGAAGCGCTGACCTACCGGCCGCCGACCGGAACAGAATCGGACGCCTACCTGGCCATCGTCCAGCAGTCCGTCGACAAGCTTGGGAAGAAAGAGGGGGCCGTGCTTGGCCTGTCAGCGATTTTCCTTGAGCGCGACGCGCTGTTTCGACCGGAGCTAATCGAGTACGGCGAGCCGGATCGCCACGGGCGCGTGATGCTCCAAGATTGGGTACTGGGCCTGGCGGTTAATCACGCGCTGCGCTACATCAAACCGGACGAAGCACTGCGGAAGGCCGTCGTTGAAGGGCGGATGCGGACCAAGGCCGACGTGCGGCGCGAAGTCGAACGGATGCTGGCCGACGACGGCATCCGCAAGCCGCGCGTCTTGCAATTCTTCCGCGATTACTTCGACTACGACCTGGGCGGCTACCTCTGCAAGGACTCGAAAGCCCTGGCGGAGACGGGCGCAAGCACCCGAGGAACGGCCCACTATAGCGCCATGTTCGACGCCGCGGCGAGCACCGATCGGCTGATTGAACTCATCCTGCAGGAGGACAAGGAAGTGCTCAGGCGATTGCTCACGACCGACCAGGTCGTGGCGACCGGGGCGGACAACGTCTATTTCGGCAGGCTGCGCAGCAGAGACGAGAAAGCCGCGGCGAAGAAGGCGGACGGAGCGCAGGAGAAGCGACGAACGAAGGCTGACGTCAACGTCGCCGAGGCAAGCCTGTCGGGCCCGAAGATTTACGCCCGCGTCAGCCGGCGCAGTTTCGGCAACGGATCCATGAAGCCGGACCGCATCCTGGCCACGGTTCCCGCCGGTGAGCGGCTGGGCATCCTGACGCATCCGAACTGGCTCGTTTCCCACTCCGACGCAATGGACAATCACGCCATCCGGCGGGGCCGCTGGATTCGCGAACGGCTGCTGGGGGGCGGCGTCCCCGATGTGCCGATCACCGTCGATGCGATGTTGCCCGATGAACCACACAACACGCTGCGGGAACGGATGCGAATCACCAAGGAATCCTACTGCTGGACCTGCCACAAGAAGATGGACCCGCTGGGGCTCCCCTTTGAAATGTACAACCACGCGGGGCTTTACCGGACCACGGAACTCGACCAGCCGGTTGATACCAGCGGCGAGATCATCGAGTCGGGCGACCCGGCCCTCGACGGCAAAGTCGCCAACGCGCTGGAACTGATCGACAAGCTGGCTCACAGCCAGCGCGCCGAACAAGTCTTCGTCCGCCACGCCTTCCGGTTCTGGATGGGCCGCAACGAAACCCTCCACGACGGCCCCATTCTTCAGGAAGCGCATCAAGCCTATCGAGACAGCGGCGGCAGCATGCAGGCGCTGCTGTTATCCCTGCTCACGTCCGATGCGTTTCTCTACCGCCAACGGGCCGACGCGAACCGGTAGTGGCAGGTTGGCTCCCGCCGAGGCGCGCCTCGAAGTGGTTTTTTTGTCCGCCTACGCGGACGCTCGCTCCCCGTTCTCAGTCGACCGGCTTGGGATCGCTGCAGCAGGGAAGGTCCGTCAAGGTCAACGGCTCGGGCACGACGGTAGCTTGCAATTGCCACGACACCACCAGATTGTTCAACGCGATCTGATCGCGGGAGCCGCTGCCGGAAACATCCTCGCTGAGGAACCGCAGGAACAGAAAGCCACCAGGGGCGACCTCGATCCCCGTCAATTCGAGACTCAACGGCGTGGCAACCCACGACGCCGTGGCGGCCGCAATCTCGGGCGACTCGAACGACGGCCCTCTGATAAAATTTAAGCCGTCGCCCGAATACTCCAGGTCGAAACGGCTCGATCGGTTGGCGTCGTTATACACCCTGAAACCGTCGAAGCGAAACACGTCGGAATCGAGCTGCCCCACGGCCGGATCCTTGGCCAGCCCGCTGCCGTTGTACCCTGCGAAATCGATCGTGGTCGAGCCGCCCGGCGCAACGAGCAGCAGGTGGTCGAAGTCGCCCGTGGCGTGCTCGA
>JBGTJT010000443.1:0-5529 GCA_041744995.1 Pirellulales bacterium
CGTCGCGCGCCTCCGCCAATATGGTTTGGGCCGAAACCAGCGGCGCCAACTGACGTTCGGCCTCCACCAATGCCACGGCGGCCAGCAGCACTTGTCCCGACTCCACTCGGTCGCGGACCACCTCCACGGTTTGAGTCGCCATTTGCTCAAATCCGGCGACGAGTCGGTCCAGATCGTCGTTCGTCGGCGTTTCGGGGTCGTCGACCAGCGGTCCGACAACTTTGGCCGCCGCCGTGAAATCGCCCTTGTCGACGAAATTTTGCGCCCGCCGCACGAGCGTTTCCAAGCGACGCTGGCGGGTTCTCATCGCCGCTTCGATCTGCGCTTGGTTCGGTTCGTTCGAATGTCCTTCAGCATCGCCCGGCAAGCCCCCCTCGGCCGGCGGCGCTAAGGCGGCCCGCGACAACGACCGGGTGAGAAACGTCTTTAATCCAGCCCCTTGAGGCGAGCCGGATATCTTGTCGAGTTCCTCGCCCGTGGAACTGACGACGAACATCATGGGGATGCCGTTGCCCGGCGGGCGATATTGCTGGGCAAATGCTTGGAACTCGTTGCTGCCGGCGTCCAGTTCCAGTGGCACGAAGTTTTGCACCAGTTGCACGATCTCCGGTTCCGATTGCAGACGCTTCACGAGCGTCACGCAATGCGGTCACCCATCGCCGGTGACGACCACCAGGATCGGCTTGCCCGACTGCTTCGCCTGGGCGGCCGCCTGCTGCAAGTTGGCCCAGGCATCGGTTGCGGCGAGACTGACGAACAGCATCGCGACAACCGCGAGGAGCGAGCATGGCAGGGTCTTCATGGCGGTCTCATTGGTCCGGAGGGCGGCAAATTGATTAGCCGAAGGAGTTATTCTTGCATAATCGGTCCGTCTCGCCAAGTTTATTCCCGCCAATCGGACTGCGAAGCACGGGCGTTGCCTTGCTCAACCGCATTCGGATGAAGTCCGCCTCGTTGACGCAAACTGGGCGGTTTGATACGGTTGCAGCTTACCGTCGTTCTCAAGAACCAGCGCAAAGTAAAAGTCGTTCAGTAAGGAAAGAAAATGGCTCACGAAGTGACTTTGATCACCGGAGACGGCACCGGCCCCGAATTGGCCGAGGCGGCCCGCAAGTGCGTCGACGCGACCGGCGTCGCCATCAACTGGGACGTGCAGGAAGCCGGCATCGACGTGATGGAAAAAACCGGCACCCCAATCCCCGACAGCACGCTCGCAAGCGTGCGTCGCACCCAATGTGCCTTGAAGGCGCCCATCACCACCCCGGTCGGCACCGGTTTTCGCAGCATCAACGTTTACCTCCGCCAGGAACTGGGCCTGTTTGCCTGCATCCGCCCTTGCAAGCAGTACAAAGGGGTTCGCAGCTACTTCTCCGAGTTGCCGATCGACCTGGTGATCGTCCGCGAGAATACCGAAGACCTCTACGCGGGAGTCGAATTCGAGCGGGGCAAGCCCGACACGGCCAAGCTGATCGAGTTTATCAACGGCCTGGAAAGCGACCGCAAGATCAAGACCAGCGCCGACGAGACCGGCGTGTCGATCAAGCCGATTAGCGTCTCCGGCACCGAGCGGATTGTCCGCTGCGCCTTCGAGTACGCGCAGAAGAATGGCCGCAAGAAAGTGACCGCGGTGCATAAGGCGAACATCATGAAGTACAGCGACGGGCTGTACCTGCAAACGGCGACCGAAGTGGCCAAGGACTATCCCGATATCGAATTCGAGGAACGGATCGTCGACAACATGTGCATGCAACTGGCCCAAAAGCCGGAACTGTACGACGTGCTGGTGCTGCCCAATTTGTACGGCGACATCATCAGCGATCTGGGCGCGGGCATTGTCGGCGGCCTGGGCGTGGCCCCCGGCGCGAACATCGGCCCCAACGGCGCAGTGTTCGAGGCGACCCACGGCAGCGCGCCGAAGTACAAGGGCCAAAATAAGGTCAATCCCACGGCGCTGATTCTCTCAGGAATGCTGATGCTGCGGCACATGGGGGAGATCGACGCCGCCGAGCGCCTGGAACAAGCTGTGGCCAAAGTAATCGCCGAAGGCAAGCAGGTTACCTACGACCTCAAGCCGCACCGCGACGACCCCACCGCTGTTGGCACGCAAGAGATGGCCGCGGCGATCTGTCACAAATTGCAGGGATAGCAGTCTGCCGCGTGGATAGGCCTGATCCAATCTGAATTCTGAAATCCAAAATCTGAAATCACTCAGATGCTCAGCCCGTCTCGCTTCCGTGCCGTCGTTAGTGGTCGCGATCGCGGGATCGGGGCCAGCCTGCTGCGCGGGCTGTTGACCTTAGCCGAAGTGCCGTACACCTGGGCCGTCCGCCGTCGCAACCGTCGTTTCGATAGCGGCAGGTTGCCTGTCACCCGGGTGGACGTGCCGGTGATCAGCGTCGGCAATTTAACACTCGGCGGGACCGGCAAGACGCCGCTGGTCGCTTGGCTTGCCCGCTGGTTTCGGCAGCACGAGGTGCGGGTTTCCATCATCAGCCGCGGCTACGGGGCCAAGGACGGATCGCGCAACGATGAAGCCTTGGAACTCGAAGACCGATTGCCCGACGTGCCCCATTTGCAGAACCCCGATCGAGTCGCCGCCGCGCGGGTGGCGGTGGAGGAATTCGAGACGCAGTTGATCCTGCTCGACGACGCCATGCAGAATCGCTTCTTGCATCGCGACTTGAACATTGTGTTAATCGACGCACTGGAGCCGTTCGGGTACGACCACGTCTTTCCCCGCGGCACCCTTCGCGAGCCGCTGGCTGGACTCGCCCGGGCGGACGTCGTCATGCTCAGTCGGGCCGACATGCTCGACGAACCGATCCGCCGCCGCATCGAGCAGCGGGTCCGCCACTTCGCCCCGGACGTCGTCTGGACCGAGGCGACGCATGCTCCCAAGTCGCTATTGAATGCCGACGGCGACGAGGCGCCGCTTGGCACCTTTGCCGGTCAACAGGTGGCCGCCTTCTGCGGCATCGGCAATCCCGACGGATTCCGCCATACGCTCGGCGTCTGCGGCTATCGGGTCCGCACGGTGCGGGAGTTTCCCGATCATCACGATTACAACCGGGCCGACGTCGAGGCGTTGCAAACATGGGCCGACTCGCTCGACGTGCAGGCGATCGTCTGCACGCACAAGGATCTGGTCAAGCTGGGCGTCAACCGGCTCGGCACACGGCCGCTGTGGGCGGTATCGATTGGGCTGGAGTTTCTCGCCGGCGGCGATACGTTGGAAGAAAAATTGCGCCAATTGCTGCCAACTACCTCCAAATCGTGAAATCGCGGCGCCTCGCAAATTTTCCCGTAGCGTAGCCAACCGCGGTTGTACATAATGAAGGACTTTACAGTTCCGAAATCGACGGCGGTGACGAGGGCCTGATGCACTTGGTTGGCGATAAACAACGATCCGAAGCCGAAACGATCCAGCAATATCTGCACGACGAGATCCCCCTGACACGGGCGATGGGATTGACGGTCGCCGCCGTCGATCCGTTGGGCGTAACGCTGGCGGCGCCGCTGGACAAGAACATCAATCATCGCGACACCGCCTTTGGCGGCAGTATCGCGACCATGGGCATTCTGGCGGGGTGGGCGCTGGTCCACCGGAAACTGATCGAGCTGGGGAGCGACGCCCGCCTTGTGATCCAAGACAGCCACACCAGTTACATTCGCCCCATCGCAGGAGACATCCGCGCCGAATGCCGCTGCGAAAAGCCGGAGACCTGGGAAAACTTTGCCACCACACTTGCCCGCAAGGGACGCGCCCGCTTGGCGTTGCGGAGCGAAATGTACGCCGGCGACGAAATCGCCGCGGTCCACGACGGACTTTATGTCGCGGTGGTCCCGCCGGCGGCAAGTTGAATTGGTGTGGCGATCGCGGTATGGTCGACGGGTAAGTGGCGGTTGGCGCTTCCATTGTTAATCCGTATCCAGCAAAGTCATCATGCTATTTGGCGGTATCGAAGCAGGCGGAACCAAGTTTGTTTGTGCGGTCGGTACCGGTCCGGACGACATTCGCGACGAGGTTCGCTTTCCCACGGAAGCCCCCACCGAGACGCTGCAGCACTCGATTGATTTTTTTCTCGCCCAGCAACAGCGGCACGGGCCGTTGGCGGCCGTGGGAATCGGATCGTTCGGTCCGGTCGACCCCGATACTTCCTCGCCGACGTTCGGCCATGTCACGACCACGCCCAAGCCGGGCTGGGCCAACACCAACTTCGCCGGCGCGATTAGCGACGCCTTGGGTGTGCCGGTCGGTTTTGACACCGATGTGAATGCCGCGGCCCTGGGCGAGCATCGCTGGGGGGCGGCGCGGGGATTGGACAGCTTCCTGTATCTGACGATCGGCACCGGCATCGGCGGCGGCGGAATGATGAACGGACGCTTGATGCACGGGTTGGTCCATCCCGAGATGGGGCACATCCGCCTGCCGCACGATCTTGCCGCCGACCCTTTCCCTGGACGTTGCCCCTACCACGGCGATTGCTTCGAGGGGCTGGCCTGCGGCCCGGCGATCGAGGATCGCTGGCAAAAGAAGGGAACCGAGCTGGCGGCGGACCATCCCGCCTGGGCGTTGGAAGCGGAGTATCTGTCGCTGGCGATGGTCAATTTCGTCTGCACGCTGTCACCACAGCGGATTATCCTCGGCGGCGGCGTGATGGATCAGCCCAACTTGCTGCCGCTGGTTCATCAGCGGACCGACGCGCTGCTTAACGGTTATGTGCAGCACCCGGCGATCACCGCGGGAATTGCTAGCTACATCGTGCCGCCCGCACTAGGCAATCGGGCCGGCGTGCTGGGCGCGTTGGCGCTGGCCATGGCGGCAGCCGAGTAGTCGTTACCGGAGTTGATCCACCCAGCAGTGACTTACGCTGCCGACCGATCTGGCTCACGCGCGACACTCGACTTGCTCTTAAATCACAACTGGCCTTGACCCCGCCAGTGCGGCGTTCGTACCATCCGTCGCCGATGCACGATTCGCATGCGCGGAAATAGGCTAACTTTGACGATTTTTCCACAAGTAAGGACGATTCCCCCGTCGAATACTATTGCAGATATCGCCATGACGTTAACTCGGCTGCGCCACATTGGGCGATTTGGATAATCTACTACTTTGGTCCGCTCTCATGGATGAGAGCAAATGAGGAAGCAAGGACATGCATATTTCCATCGCTCGATACGCAGTACTCGCGATCATGTTGGTTGGGTTTTCGGGCTGCAAAAGCGGTCCTTCCTTGGCGTGGTGGAAGAAGGAAAAACCCAAAACAACCTCATCTTACGCAGCGACGTCCAACCCGTATGCTCCCGAGGTGACGATGCCGTCGGCAACGGCCGCGGGCGACTACAACAACAACGCCTATCAAGCCGCCGGCAGTTATCCAGCCGGCGGTGCTTATCCGGCGAATCCGCCTGCATATTCCGCCACTGGAGCGCAAGTCGGCAGTCCTTACGGCGCAACGGCCGGCGGCACGCACCCCGGCTATACGGCCGGCGGCGGGCAACCGGGCGCCAGCAGCTACGGCGCCGGTC
>JBGTJT010000444.1:0-3692 GCA_041744995.1 Pirellulales bacterium
TCGCGGCACCTTCAGCGCCACCTCGCGGGACAGTACCGGATCGTATGACCGGTAAACGACTCCAAAGGCGCCCCCACCGAGGACCGCACGGAGTTGGAAGCGGCCAAGAGTACCTATGCCGGACTCTTGGGCCCCCTCGGAACGATCCGACATTGCCTGACTTTGTGCATGCGATGGTTCGCCGGGTGGCTCGGGGAGAATGCCTCGATCAACATGCTCCAGGGTTGCCTCGCCCGTTGCGGTGTCTTTCGTTTCGTGGATGCGGGTGTAAATTGCCTCATCAGCGGCAACCTGCTCTCCATTTCCCAGCGACTCCACGGACATTACGACAAATGGCTCTTGACAGGCACGGCAGCGGACGCGGCGGCCGGCATATCGTTCGTTGACGGCCAGTCGTTTCCCGCAATGGGGGCACCTGGTACTAATTCTTGTCGCCATGACGATATCTTCCTGTGGAACACGGTCGCTTCTCAAGGGCGCTCCCTGCCCTGATACTCACTTTCTGCGGGCAAACGGCAGCAATGCCTTCCGCATCGCTTGCGCAGACGGAAATCGGTCCGAGGGATTTTTGGCAAGAGCCCGATGCACGATTGCCTCCAAATCACGGGACAGGTCTGGAAGATGGTTAGACAATGGTACCGGCTCTTCTTCCAGAACAATCTTGAACTTGCTTCTCCTGCTGGAGAAATCGAACGGCAGCTCGCCGGAAAGATACTGGTACAAAGTGGCGCCGGCACTGTAGATATCGCAACTCGGTCTGGCGTCGCGGCTATTGATGATTTGTTCGGGCGGCATGAAGGCCAGCGAACCGCGGGCTTCCCCTTCCTGGGTCAATTCGCTGAACCCGGCATTCACGTAGTTCTTGGCGATGCCGAAATCCGCTAACTTGCTCCGCAGTTTTCGCCCGGCGAGCGTCAGCAAAATATTGGCAGGCTTGACGTCCCGATGCACCAAGCTCTGCGCATGGGCATAGGCCAGGGCGTCCAGGATCTGGCAAAGGATGCCGCAGGCCGTGCGGGTGCGGGACGCGGACGAACGATCGGCCCAGACCTCCTGCGGCGATACGGTCTCGACAAAATCCATCGCATAATATAATTGTCCGGCAGCAAAGCCCATTTCTTGGAAGCGGACGATACGTGGATGATCCAGTTGGCTGAGAATACTTGCCTCTCGCAGGAACAACTGCAATGCCTCGGAGGTCACGGAGTGGGCAGGAACGATTACTTTCAGAGCCACATTGGATCCGGTCGCTTTACGGATCGCCCTATAAACCACTCCCATGCCCCCCCGGCCAAGCTCCCACAGGACTTCGTAACCGGGTACCGACTGAATCGGTACAGGTGGGGCGGGTGCAGGTGACGCACTGTGGGAAACCGGCGAATGAGCATTCGGCTGCAATCGCAATTCTGGAACGGCGGGTACTGCAAGCGTTGATGCCTCCAGCGATTCCCGATGAGTCGGATGCAAAGCAGCAAATCGGATCTTCGTCTTGCCGCCTGAAATCAGATCGCCATCCTTCAAAAAAGCGTTTTGTACCTTTAGGCCATTGACGAACGTTCCATTCTGGCTGTCCAGATCGATCAGGTAGCAGTCAGGCGGATTGATCTCCATACGAAAATGGTTCCGAGAGAAATGCGGATCATTGTTCAAGCGGAGATGGGCGTCCCGGCTTCGCCCCACAAGAAATGTATCGTGCCGATCAAACTCGATTTTGAGTCCTTGATGAGGGCCATCGGTAACCTCCAGGCGGACGGCCGCTTGGCTTCGTAGGGGCAATTCGGCTGCACAGGGAACCTTCGCATCCCGCGGAGCCAACCGAGCCAAGGGAAGATTCACTTCCACGTTGCATTCCGCCGATGTATCTTCCCGCACCGACCGGCGACCGGCGAAGGCAGCCCGCACGATCTCTCCCTGATCGGGAAAGCGTTGCTGATAGTGGTGGAGATCGGCCTGTTTTCCCTGCTGTCGGATCAAGTCCAGTTCGACTTCCATCAAGGCTCGAAGCAGGATCGGAGATTGCTCTGGAGCGACAAGGCTGAGGTACGCCTCAATCGTTGGCCGTTTGCCTTGGTTCCAAGCTTCTTCGAAACGATCGCAGACCTTATCGAACTGCGCTAATGCCCCTGAGGAAAGATCGTTGGTATGAAAAAGGTCCATCGAACAGACCTCTGGTCTGGAGATAAGTGTGTGTCCGTTGCGACAGCCTCTTGGGTGCAGCCCCACCATCTTAGATCCGGTGGCCTGCCCCCAAATCCCGCTCGGGTTTTATGATCAGATTTTCAAGAACGGTCGAAGAGATTCGCGATCAATAGATGGCGAATTCAAAAAGCAGCCACCACCTCCTGAACAGACGCCCCCCCATTAGTGCATCATTCTAGCCGCGGAACCATCGAATTGGAAGTAATTTTTAGAGCTTTTTGGTCGCCTGAGGAATTGACGACGGTGCGACAAGGCGCGGTGGTCTGGTAAAACTGATCTGCTGACCTGCCGCTTCATTTTTCTCCAATTCCTAACAATATATTGTGGTTGGATTGAGGCAGTCCGTAAAACAGCTTGACGGCTATGGACATGGTTCTCGTGGTTTGCGGCGTGTTTTGACCGTCCATGCCCCGGTCGGCATCGATGGCGGCGGCAGCGTCTTCGCTTCCACGCCCGGCGCCTGATGCTCTGTCGGCACGGCCTCGATTGCTGCCTGCAGGTCGTTAGCGCCCGCGGCGATCTTAGCCGCGTGCAACTCGTTGACCAAGCTGGCAAGCAGGGCTGCCGAGCGCGTCGACGTACAGCCGCCTGCTAATCGGACAGGCAAGTTGGCTGAACGAAGGCGAGCTGCGCCCCGGCCCGGGTAATGGCCAACTCACGGTGATCAACAAGCCGCAGATTCACACCGCCATCGAAAAGCTGCTCGAAGACCTACAGCAAACTCGAAGAAGGCGGTAATGGTAGGGCGACTAAATCACTGCGAGGCGCGGCGCTAATATTGCGCACCTGGCATTTTTTGGGGGCTGCAGCCGTTTGACTGCGATTGCTCCGCTGGCTGCGCGGTTTAGCATTAGCCGTTTATTGTTGTGGAAAGTTGCTTGTACCGGCCAGCCCGCCGGCTACAATGAACCCCTATCCAACGGGGTGGTTCGTTCTGCCGCTCTTTGAGGCCGCTTGATCGGGGAGAGAGCTGATGCGCCACGCACGAAGAATCGACCTCCTGCCGGCCAACCGGTTCGGTTTCATGCTCTTCTTGGCCGGCCTGATCGGCCTGCCCTCTTTCCTGCCGGCGGTAACGGTCGATTCCGATTTCACGCAGAACGGCGGCACCTTCGACAACACGGGCGGTGGGCCGTTGGTCGTCAGCCACGGTTCAAACGATCCTACCTTCACGCTAACCAACGGCGCCGGCACCAGCAACGTGGAAGCGTTTGTTGCCGGCGACCTAACCGGCGAAACGGGGCATCTGCTGATCGAAGGGGGCAGCACGCTCACCAACAGCGGCAGCTTCATCGATACGTGGACGATTGGTTCAGAGACTGTCAATGGCGGCAGAGGCTATCTTGGTCTCAACACAGGAAGCATCGGCACCGCGACAGTCAGCGGCATCGGTTCCACCTGGACCAACAGCATCGAACTCCGCGTCGGCGAACACGGTACCGGCACACTGCTGGTCGAGCAGGGCGGAAGTGTCGCGAATACCAATGGATTTA
>JBGTJT010000445.1:0-7965 GCA_041744995.1 Pirellulales bacterium
CGCCTGACCGACGGCATGCACGCCCAACAGTTGGCCGCGGCCGTCCGCAGCCACGCGGCGCACGTGACCGATCTCGCCGCGCTGATGCAACACGCCTCGCAAACGCTGTGGCAAGTCTCCGCCAGCGAAGTCCGGCTTGGCTGCACGCTGCTGCGGCTGGCGGCCGACGGCCGGTCGTTCTTCAGTTGCCACGCCGGAGGAATGTCGACGTTGCTAGTCACCGCCAGCGAGAGCGAACCTTGCTCCGCCGCGGTGCGTCCTCCTCGACATGGCTGGCACACGCTCAGCCAGGCCGCGCCCTCGGCGGGTGCGTTCGAGGAGATCGAGTACGTCCAGCAGCAGCACGCCATCGAGCCGGAGCAGTTGCTGGTGCTTTGCTCGCGCCGCATCTACCAGCCGCAACGGCCGGAAAGCCCGCTGGCGGGCGAGGCCGCATTGGTTCGCGAACTGGCAAACTTCTCCACCCGCGATCCCGCGGGAATCGCCACGGAAATCGGCCGCTGGGCCATGCCGCTGGCGGAAGAGGCGGATTCGACCGACGCCGTCGGCATCCTGGCGCTGCGCGCCAGCGGCGACTGACGTGACCGAGGGACGCTCGCGCGGCTTGACGATGCGTGTCGGCAGAGCATAGATTAGATAGGTTCATCGCGGCCGTGGCGGAATTGGCAGACGCGCTAGGTTGAGGGCCTAGTGGGAGTTAATCCCGTGCTGGTTCGACTCCAGTCGGCCGCATCTTTCGTAGCAAGGACTTACGGACATGCGCCGTGAGTCCTTGTTGCGTTTATAAGGGCCAAAAAGCGAAAAGGGGGGCAAAAGGGGGGCAGCATTGTTGTTGTGCTGGAGTTGTATCGCTGTACTCGCGGCGGCTGGGTTCTTACGATCCCATCAGTCGCGGAGAACAGATCAATGGCATGGCTCGAACAAAAATCCTCTGGCACGTATCTCGTTGCGTTTCGCTTCGGCGCACAGAAATTCAAGAAGTCGTTGCGTACCAGCAGCCGTAAGGCAGCGGAAGGACGCCTGTCTCGTTTGGAAGAGAATCTCGGCTTGGTCGACAGTGGTCGACTCGTCATCCCCGACGATGCCGACATCGCCTCGTTCCTTCTTTCTGATGGTCAGATCAACGGCAAACACAAGTCTCGCTCAACCATCCGGACGCTGAAGAATCTTTCCGACGCCTTCCTCGACAGCATCCCCGAGGACTCACTCGAAGAGACGACGCTCAAGTATTTCCGCATCCACATCCGCCACCTCAAGAAGCACCTCGGGGCGAATGCACTGATTCGAGAAATCCAGCTTGCCGGCCTCCAGGACTATGTGGACGCGCGGTCACAGGAAAAGGGGATTCGTGGCAAGAACCTGAGTCCCACCACGATCAAGAAGGAAATGGCTATCGTCACGGTACCGGACCACGCTGCGCTGGCGAAAGAGAAGTCGCCGCATTGGGTCGTGCCAAGCGAGAACGAATGGTATAGGGCAGCCTACTACGACCCGAATAAGGCGGGTGGCGGCTACTGGAAGTATCCGGCCAAGAGCGATTCGCCCCCGCAGGCCAACATCAACACCAACTGGGCCACCGAAGCGGGCGAGCAGGGCGTGGCCAGCGCCTACGGCACGTTCGATCAGGGTGGCAACGTTTGGGAATACAACGACACCCGCAACGGCGGCAAGGTCGGCCTCCGCGGCGGCTCGTTCTATCTCAACGACAGCGACAGCCACATGCAGTCGAACATCCGTTACGATGTGTACAGCGCCAAGTGGCCCAACTACGGCTTCCGCGTGGTAAGACTCGGCGGCGCCAAGGCCGCCGAATAGCGGGGTTTCCCGCTGTTGTCCAAGGGAGTCTTCCAGGCTCTCAAGGTTCACCTCGCGGGCTTGGACACACGTGCCTCGGCCATTCGTTTTAGCGTCACACGGTCCACCTTGCCGGTGGCGTTTAGCGGCATGACATCTAGGATCACGATTTCTTCCGGTGCTTTGTAACCGATCTGCTCGCGCGCAAAACGGATGACCTCGGCGACGGTCGGGCGCGGGACGTCTTTCTTCAGTGTGATGTAGGCCCGCACGTTCTCGCCGTGAACCAAATCATGCACCCCAATCACGCCGACCGCTTCCACCGCGGGGTGGCTCGCAACGGCCTCTTCCACCTCTTGCGGACAAATGTTCGAGCCGTCGTGAATGATGATCTGCTTCTGGCGGCCGCAAAACCACAAGTAACCGTCGTCGTCGACGCGCATCACATCGCCCGTATCGAGCCAGCCGTCAACGATCGTCTCGCTCGTAGCTTGCTGGTTGTTCCAATAGCCCACCGCATTCCCGCGTGAGCGAATCCAGAGCCGCCCGGGGCTGCCGACTGAGACGTCGCGGCCCGCGTCGTCGCGCAGCGACATTTCGTAGCCGGGGCAAGGCTTTCCCACCGATCCGACGCGGTTCTCGCCGGTCAGCGGGCTGATCGTCGCCAGGCCAATTTCCGTCATGCCGTAATTTTCGTCGACCGGGAGACCCGTCAAGAGGGTGAACTCGCGTTCCAACTCTGCCGAGACTTTGTCCCCACCGGAGATGCAGAGCCGAATCGAAATGAACTCCGACCGGTCCGCGTCATGATCGCGGACCAAGGCGATCAGAGCCGCCGCGAGCATCCAAAGCACCGTGGGGCGGAACTGCTGAAGCAGCGGCAAAATCTCCGGGCTGTCGCTCGTGCGTGGAATCACGAGTCGTCCTCCGACCGCCAGCGTGGCCAATCCAAAGAAAGAACCGCCGATGTGCGAAAACGACGACGCCGGCAACATCGTATCGTTGCCGGTCAGCTCGATGGATCGAATTGCGGCGGCCAACATCCAGCCGAAACTGCGGTGCGTATGGGTAACGCCCTTCGGCTTGCCGGTACTGCCGGAAGTGAAGTAAATGAAGGCCGGTGCGTCCAACTGAGGGTCCGGCAACGGCGTGTCGTCCATCGGCGGTTGGACAACCAGTTCTTCATAAGTCAGACCCTGGGGGTGCTCGTCGAGGGCGCCGTATCGAATGACGCCGTGGGAAAGCCGGTTGCCGAACTTGGTGGCCGCGACGTCGGCGTCACGTTCGGCATGATGCAGTAGCAGCGACGAGCCGCTTACTTCCAAGGCATGATCCATCTCCGGCGGCATGTAGCGATAGTTGAGCGGCGTCGCCACCAAGCCGGCCTTCAGACAGGCAAGATAGTGTACGACCAGCGCCGGGCGATTCGGCATCAGCGAGGCGACACGGTCGCCAGCTTGCAAGCCGAGCGCCAGATATTGCCGGGCGAGAGATTCGCTCGCCGCCGCGAGTTGGTGCCAACTCATCTGCGACTTCGCCGAAACGATCGCCGCCTCCGTGGGCTTCGTGCGCAGCCCTGGCCCCAACAGATCGCCAAGGTCAATCGGCTGCGTCAACGTAGATCCGGCAAATGGCATCCGATGGTCCTAAGCGAGTGCGGTGAATGGCTCGTAACTCCAGAGTCTTTCACTCATCGAGCAGATCAGAAAATCGCTGCTTTAGCACGTCGAGGCGGCCTGGAACTCGGGTCCGCACCATGATCCGGTCGGGATCGACAGGTTGGCCGTGACTGCCGTCACCCTGTCGGGCGCAAACGGCGGAATAGAAGCCGTGTTTTGTGAAGAGCCACATTGTCTGTTTCCCCTACTTCTGCCGCTTGGTTTCGGCTACCTTCCCAACCAAATAGCCGATCTCGTCGCCGTCCAGTTCGGCAACGGAAGCGAGTCCATGAATGTTCCGGAGCAGGTCTTCTGATGCCCCGCGGAAAGCCTTGAACGATGTCTCACCATCGCAGCGCCCGAGCAAATGGCCGTCCGGGGTGATGACCATCTCAACCAGCCGCGGAGTCGTCCAGTCTTCCTCCAGCAGGCAGCCGAGGATCGCCTGAAAGTGATCACTGACCTGGACCGCCCGCAGTTTTCTTGCGCAGTCCTGCCGTATGTCTTCGGGTTCACGTAGCATCAGGCCATCGCCTCGGTATTGCATCCAGCCGCTGAACTCCGCTCATTGTAGCGGCTGGCCCGTCGCATGGTACGGCCAAAGTAGATTTACATGACGGCGATCCACCGTAGCCGAGGTGCCGCCACTGGCGTCGTGCTTGCGAGTCTCGTGGTCCAACAGACGAACGAATCACAACACCTACGGTTGGAATCGCATCGTGCCGCCGGCCCGGACCTGCCGGCCTGAATAGCCAACCCTCATGTTATTCTCGGGCTTCATGCTGTTCAACTTCACGACTAACCTCGGCCCCAACGCGCAGACCTATTTGCTGGCCGGCGAAGTCTTTCGCACGAATATCCGTGGCAAAGGCGCCGGCTTCGCGGCCTCGTTCGCCAAAATCGGGGCTGTCGCAACCGCCTTCCTGTTTCCGATCCTGCTTAAGGAGATCGGCACGCAGGCGCTGCTGGTGGGACTGATCGCGACCAGTCTGGTCGGCGCGATCGTCACTTGGCTGTTTCGCATCGAAACGGCCGGCGTTGACCTGGAAACCATCGGCCAACCTCATTGACGATCGGCGGATCGCCACAAGCAGCACTATGGTGGTTGCGAATGGTCAGCAGCGGATCTGTGACCAAATCGAGGCCATGCTTCTATCCTTCTGGATGGGGCCGGCCTGAACAGAGGTGATTTGACCACCCACCTCCCTTCATGCGTGACCGAGTCCTTTCTGCGACTTTGTCACGCATGCGGTAGACCGCTCCGCACGTCGGGGATACCGGTTAGGAATATTGCGTCATCCTGATGGTGGTGATACGCCTTGAACACGAACTCATGCCAGTAGTAGCTCGACGGGCCGTACTTCATCAACTGATGAAGTTGCTCGCTTTCGCTGTCGGCCTTGAACTGCAACAGAGTGCGCCGCAGAAAATTCGTCCAGTCTCCCTCGGTCGTTCCGATCAGCACGTAGGGCGTCGTGAAAGCGATGTGGTAGGTGGCCTGCTCGGGCAGCAGGGGAGGAAGCAGTCGAACGTACCAGAGTTCCCCGTTGCGTCCCGAATAGCCGCTGCCGTTGTGGCAGACGAACTCGTCGCCCGTCAGGAGCTCACGCAATCGGACCCGTTTTCCGTCCGCGCCGATGTGCTCGTAGATCCCCATCCGTGAATCACGCAGCTTCTGGAGAGCGTCCAGTTGGTCAGAATTAAGACAAATGATGTCGTTCAAGCCGATCTGACAGGTGGCGATGGTGTCCTGGCCTTTGCCGAAACGAAGGTCGTACAAGGCCCAGGTCCAGAAGTAGCTCCCCGTGAGCGGGCTCATCGGTGGACCGCTTGGCAGGTACTCTTCCTCGGCGGCACATACAGACTTCACGAATGGTGCCAGCTCGGGCCAGTCCGACGCAAGTTCTGCGAAATGAGAGCTGATTTGCTGGATAGAAGCGTAGGCCGCATGGACGGGGTCCAGGCCGTCGTCGATCAGCGTCTGCACGTCCTTGATATTACCGGGCAGCGGTTCACCTGGACGTCGATTTGGCGTCTTCGTTGCCAGGTTCTTCGTGTTCTTCGACAACCTGCGACGAAGCCGTTTACCGATCTCCTCCATGTGCGTCTCCTTCCGCAGTACAAGGTCTGGAGTGCTAGACGATTGCAAGTATTCTAGCGGCTGGTCAATGGCCTGGGAACTACGTTGCTTCGAGCCCGTTGCTTCGAGCCCGCGTTTAGCGACTGCGGGACGTTGCTCACATCGGCAACAATTCTGGTCGCCCGCTTAGCCAGCCCTCCTCGAACTCCGCGAAGTCCGGGGCACCTCCGTGCGTCGCGATTACCCGACCGCGGCAACTCGCTGAAGGGCGACGCCAGCCGCCGGCAAGCCTCCTTGATCTGCCCGATCGCCCGAAACCGCAGTTGCTGGCCGCCAGCGGGCATGGGCACTGGATCAATTCCAGTTTGGAAGTTTTGCCGAACCGGAATTGCCAGGTATGGCAAAAGGCAAAATGGTCGCCCTCGCTGCCCACTTGAATGTCGGGCATGCGGCGTCAGTGAAGGGTAACTTGCGGGCATTTTTGCAAGAGAACGTTTCTCGATCAGATCAGCGCCGCCAACGGGACAGGAAGGACAGCCAATGGCCTGGAGTCGTTGATCTTGGTTAATCGTGCGTAGCGAATGCGCACCTCGGCTCAACGGAAACGGCCTGGTTGCCCTGGCCCAAATCCTGGGGCACGAGAATTTGAATATGACGACGAGATTTACGAAGCGAGCCGAGGCCGATTTGGCCGAGGCGAGGGAAGGGATGTGGTATTGTGTGGACGTATCTAGCGACTACCCACCACATTGCCTTTGAACCCTATTTCACAAGCTCGGAATATCCTTCCGCCAATATTACTTTGCCGGTCTGAACGTTGATCAGTCGCAAATTGATTTCGAGAACAACAACCGGACCTTCAGGGGCTCTCCAGTACGAACGTCGCCCGGGAGATAATTTGTCGAGTTCCGCCCGTTCGATATTTTTTGGCAGTTTGTCGTAAAAGTTGTTCGTAACCGACCCTCCAATTACATAGGCTGCTCCAATTTGCTTGCCGAAGTCCTACATAATTTTCGGATCGAAGTAGTTTGGCTCGCTGCTACCACTCAGCGCATCACTCCTCGGAAGCTCGTCTCGTTGTAGCCGAATTTCTGTCAATACTCGATGAAGTAAAGCTCTTTCTACAACTGGCAAATCGGATTTTACAAGTTCTGTCGTGACTCGCTCCGCAATCTGCTTGCCTCGTCCGGTCACTGTAGCCGACGTGAGCTGCTTCTCTTCTGCGGCGATGGCATGAGGAGTACGGCCATAGTCGGTCACAAGCCCTTGAGCATTGAGAATGTCTGCTATTTCACTTTCCCGTTTTCCTTCCGTCACGAACAGTTCGTAGATTCTATTCACGACACGGACTTCCTCGGGGGGCCCGGCACAAGGACCACGCGATCGGTTTGCAGGCTCTTGTATTCACCCCGCTTAAGCACTCCCTTTTGATCGCCCGACTGGTCAATCATCATCCGACGCAAGCCATAGCCGGGAGCGCCTCCCTGCCGAAAACCGAGCTCGATCAGCCGACATTGTCCCTTGAACACCTTGGACGACAGCTCGCGGCTGTATTCGCCCGCCATGGCTCGTTTGACGCTTTTGATGATTGTCGAGGATGGCCCTCCGTCGTTTTCGAACTGCTCGGCACAATAGTGAACTTCGATGCCTGCCCGTTTGCAGAGATACTCGTAATACGCGCTTTCATCGGCGTCCTGGAATCTCCCCCAGCGGCTGACGTCGTAGACGAGAATCCCTTCAAACTCCGCTTTGAGTTCCTGCACGTCGGCGATCAGCCGTCGAAGGGATTCGCGACCCGCCACATTCAAACCGCTTTTTCCAGCGTCCGTATAGGTCTTGACGATCTCGAAACCGCGCTGCTCGGCGTATTCGCGGATCACATCCTCCTGATTCAAGGTCGAATACTGCTGATGCTCGGTTGACATCCGCACGTATTGGGCGGCGCGGATTGGGCGTGGCGTCGTTTCAGCTCCAGTTTTTGAGGGCGGTTCGAGCGGCGGCCGGTTCATGATTTCTAATTCCTGGGCGGCGCGATGAAACGTGCAACTTGCGAGAACTGAAAGCCATTATGCAAGCGCGGCGTTTGATCGCTGCTCGATTGCCGTTTGATTTGGGTTTGATTTCGTACTTTTTGTCAAACCAGGATCAAACCGTAGTAGCCCGAGGCGCTTCCATCAATCGCCGCGGCTAGGTCGGTCATATCGGCAGCAATGAGTCGGTCACGGAGCCGCTTGGCCACGCCCCGAATGGTGGAAGCCTGCCGCTCGCCACACCATACGTCGTCGAGGAGATCAAGTTGGGCAACGTATTGGTTGGTGGATCGGGCGAGACGTGCAAACATTCGAAAAAGGAGCGTATTGCCAAGGAAGCAGGTGCGGCCGCGCCAAATAACACTGAAAGTTGCTTCGCTGACGAGTGGTCGAATCGAGGCAC
>JBGTJT010000446.1:0-5013 GCA_041744995.1 Pirellulales bacterium
AACCGAATCCAATACTTGGTGCTGGCCGAGATCGTCACGCTGCCGGCCGTCGTCAAGTCACTGCTCGTACCGCCGTCGACTCTCCGTAAACGCACTTGGCCGTTGCCCGCATCGGCCACCAGGTACGTATCGGCCGCACCGCTGCCGAACGTGGTCGGCGTGCCGAAGTCACCCTGAGAGGCTAGTCATCCGATGCAAAGTCGGATGATGCTGCCTCAGCAATCGCTTTTGCTAGCAAAGAATAGGTTGCGTAATCAGGCGTGTCGGAAGGTACATACTCGATCGAAAGAACGAACACAGTTTTGGCATTCGCCTGGTTGCTTTCCTCTATTCCCGCATTGACTGCATCAACAAGCTGCGTTACGTCAACTACCGACAGTTCATCATTTAGGTTGTGTGGCAATATTGACATCTCCGTCGGCGGTGACGTTGACATTCTCAAACCGAGATAGTTGTGCTTTGGACCCGTGATGCGACTGGCCTTATAGACGTCGTTGTGCTTCGTTACTTTCATAGTTAGTCATTAGTCACTCAAAATAGACATCGGGTATGTTCGTTGTGCACGATTGTGAGCACGATTATAACTCGGGTCGTTCCACCTACGCATCAAATGTGATTCTGCAGCCTCATGACGAAGGAATTGCATATCAGCCGGTGTGTGCGACCCCTCTTCCAAACGCTTCCAAGCATTCGCTTGGCTGAGATCGGAGTCGAAACGCGCCATCACTGCGGGATCGCCAAGGTCAACATATCTGTCCAATAGATGCTCTTCATAGAACACATGATCTTTCACTTTCTGAATGTTCCGCTTCTTGATCCCGGTATGTCGCGCAATATTCTCTACGTCTGTCGTTGATAGTCGAATTGCATCATACGCGTCGTCCGCAGAGCCGGTGAAATAGCCGCCACCAGTTTGTCTATGCGGGATAAAACCAACTGTTCCACCTCCAACATACCGCAATCCTTGCACGCCGCCAAGCGCGGTGGCTCCGGTGGCGAGTGCGGAAGTGCCGAAGCGGAGCGCGCTTTCTCCTCCGGAAAGTTCAGCGCCGAAATCACCCGCCTGATAGGACGTCCGGTCGTAACCTTCGAACATTCCGGCAGCCGGATTGAACTGCAGCATCGTCGCGTCGTAGAAGCTGAGTCCCTGGCTGTCGTAGAAAGCGTAGTTTCGCGCGGCATTTTCGACATTGGTCGGCAGATCGACTATTCCAACGAAGTTTCCGCCTCCCTCGGCAAGCCCCGATGCCGCCGCCAACGTATGGCCTCCAAACTCGAGCCAACCGGAGTCGTTTTCCACAGATTGATAGCCCATTTGCTGACTCTTCTCCGAAAGCCTCTCCGACAACCGATACATTGCGTCGCGCGGTTTGCCGGGTAACTCGGTCGCAGCAAAGCTGATGGCCCACGTTGTACGATATAGGCGTCCGTTGAACTGATCGACTGCCCGAGAACTGCCGCCCACCCAGGCCATTGCTCCAAGTTGGTACTCTCTTGGTAAATCAAGTATGCTGCCTCCGCTGGCCACGTGCGGATTATGGCATGAGACACACCGCTTGTTCTTGGAAACAACGAGCTCCTTCCGAATTTCCTCCCACGTTTTTCGATTGACCGGATTGTTGCGAGCGTATGCGTATAGATTCGCTACATAGCTTTCGCCAGTCGGCTCCCGGCTAATCCATCGGCCGGTGTCGGGCGAGTAATACCTTGACCCGCCGTAGTAGAGTTCGACTTCCGAGTCGTAATACATGGTGCTGAAACGGAACGGGTTCTGCTTGGCGAACTCGGTGCCGTTGACTGTCACCAGTTTGCCGAAAGGCGAATAGTCGTAAGCCGCGGCAACCGACTGATCCGAGGACTCGACTAGCGAGCGGACGTTGCCGCTATGGTCGGATGCGACCCAGTAGGTCTTCGGCGACGTCCCGGTGTGGTCGACGACTGCCAACAGTTCCATGCCCCAGATGTAGCTGCGAACCAGATCGTCGCTAGCGTCCAACTCGGCCACCAGCAGCCAGCCGTCCCAGACGAACTTGATGGTTTCGTCGGGTTCCGATTTCCAGTCTTCTTCCACCTGGTCCCAGGTGTAGACTCGCTTTTCAGTGCGGCGGTCGAAGGCGTCGTAGTCGAACTCCACCCGGACCTTGGCGTCGTCGGCGATCGCTGCGTTGGTTTGCACCCATTCCAGACGGTTTTTCAAATCCCACTTGAACGTGTGGACCGAGTCGCTTAACAGGTTGCCGCGACTGTCGTAAGCAATATCGGTGTCGTCTTCGGTCGCCTTGGGCACGACGGCCATGAAGCAGGTTTCACTCGGAATGTCGCCTTGTGACGTGTGCTCGACGACCTTCACCACCACCGTCTCGCTGACCGGGCCGGAAGAGTTGTCGACGTCGACCACGCCGAGATAGTATTCGCCGTCGCGGACCGTCGGCCGGTCGTTGACCAGCACGGTGTGATCGGCCGGCGCGTAGCCCGAGACGTGAATCACGCCCGGGTTGTCGCGGGCGGTGAGCTGGTTCAGCTTGTTGTGCGTGTAGGTTGTCGCGCCGCCGTAGTTGCTGCGGCCGACGTATGCCGTGCGATTGCCGATGCCGTCGTACTCGTAGGTGTAGTAGCTGCCCGCGTGGAGATTGCTGCCGTCTTTTTGCATGGCGACGGCCAGGTGGTCCTTGGGCGGATCGACCAGGTCGGGGTTCTCTTGCGTGGTCGCGGATCGTTCCGGCGACACGCCCGAGGCGCCGTGGCCGTTGGTGGCGTAGACGCGGTAATACCAGGTCTCGCCCTCGTCCAGCCCGTTGTCGCTGTAGGACGTGACACCGGCAGCGACCGAGGCGAGTGTCGCCCAGACACTCACGCCGTCGGTCCGCTCGATCGTAAAGCCGGTCTCCCAGTGGTCGGTGTCGATCCAGGCAAGGTCGATCCGCGTCGGCGAGACCGGTATCGCCAGCAGGTCCGTCGGCGCCGCCGATGTTTCCTGTTGCTGCCAACGAAAGTATGTTCCTTTCGGATCGGACGCTCGACGCGACAGGGAACGGTCAGGTTTGGTGTGAACGTCGTCACCCGTATGAAAGCAACTCATTCTCGATATTATCTAGCAACTCTGAGAATGAGCCTGCTATCCGTTCACCGCAGTAGGACTCGGCTTGCATTCCCCCTTGATCAACCCGAACAACTGGGTAATCACCATCGTCCCTACGATGCGCGATGTCAAAACACACGGGCCCAGCGCCTTCAGCATCATAGGCAAAAGGTAGAAGTTTGTGATTCCTAAAGAACGGCTCAGTCTGCCAAAGAGTCAAATACTGCCTCAATCTCCCTAATGGATCATCAGATGGCGTCTCAGGTAATACAACTGCAAATTCGGTCATGAGCAAACACTTGTGCATAAGATATGCGCGAAACAGCGGTGGAAAACTGACTCCAATTTCCGACTCGAAAGCCAGTATGTCGTCGTCGACAATTGGACTATTGACGGGCTTCCAAGGTGTCCAGCCTTCGCCGTCTGTTGGACCATTCCTCATGGCGTCGGGAACGGCGACAGCAACGTCTGTGCAACGCTCCACAAACACATTCACAAACCGTTTGATGCGTTCCTGATCACTCGCTCTTACTAATTTAGTTAACATCGCCATCACTCAAGTAGGTTTTGTAAATCAGTCATACGGGCCGTGCCATACGCGCTCCTGTCCCGCATGCGTGGGACGAGGCACTGGAATCGCGTGAGGACCAGGTTGCAGTATTCTTGTCTCTGGATTGTTCCAAAGTGTATGATGATGTACCAGTGACTCTCCCTCAAACCCTGCATGATGCGGATTATGTCGGATCCAAGTCCGGTCAATTCTTGGTGAAACAGGCCGTTGGGCCCGTCCGGTTCTGGGATTGACTCCATTTATCAAATGTCGGTTCACATCACTTATCGTTTCCGGGTGCCGTTGCACCCATTCTCGCCAGAACCCGATATTGTCCCTTGGAAATCCTTGTGCAGTATGACCCGCCGGGTTTTCGATCACTCTAGTGTCAATGGACTTAGAGGGATCGGGTCTGTTCGTTATACCTGGTCGAACTGGCGTCTGATAGGCGCTTTGCGAGACTCGGGGAGGCCGCGAGACCCTAACATTGATTGGAGCAGGATTTGAGTTTGCTCCTTCCGCAATGCTACCGCTGTCGCCTCTGCCGACTGGCGTTGGACTCCGTGGAGCAACTCTCCGTATCGAGGTATTGTTGCCAGGAATACGAACTGGCTGAGTCCTACTTAGCCTTGGCGCTGCTGGCGATACTCCTCGCCCGAATCGCCCGGCCGGTGTCATTGCGGTTGAATAGCCAAGTAAGATGTTGAGCCAGAGGTCGTACTGCTCCGCCCGCGTAACGTAGCTCTTGCCCGTGGGGCGAACAAAGGTCGTTGGCAACCTTCCGTCAAAGGCATTAGGATCAAAGGGAATTACGATTGGAGCGTTGAAGTACGCATCAACAGCCTTTATTTCGTCATCGATGTGTTGTATCCCCGTTTCCGGAGCGAACTTCGCAGCTCCAGCGATGGATTCAAAAAAGACGGGGTACCAGGTCTTGTTAAAACGCGGCACGTTTTGGTTATTTGTTTGGAGCCCAAACGAATCCCACGCATCAAGTGGCTGGTTCCGCACGAACCCATACAGATTCAAATCCCCTCGCTCTTCAATCGGATCCCGATTAATCCACCGCCCGATGTCATTGCTAAGCGACCGATATCCGTAGTAATACAGCCCGACTTCCGAGTCGAAGTACTTCGTACTAAACCGCATCGGGTTCACCGAAGCGAAGTCGCCATCCACGCTGAGCGTCTCGCCATAGGGCGTATATTCATACGCGGCAGCCACCGACTGATCGGAGGCGTCAACCAGCGTCATGACGTTGCCGTTGTGATCGCAGGCGACCCAGTAGGTCACCGGCGCCATGCCGGTGTGATCGACCACGGCCAGCAGGCCGCCAATGCCGCCTGCGCCTTGTCCCGTGCCCGACATATCGAGACCCCAGACA
>JBGTJT010000447.1:0-9229 GCA_041744995.1 Pirellulales bacterium
CTGGCCGATATTCGCAATTCGCTCAAGAGCCTCATGTGGCGCAAGGTAAGCGTCCGTCGCAATGCGGGCGAACTGCGCGAGGCCCGCAACATGGTCGATCATTGGTGCCGTTACGTGCTCACGCGGCAATTTCCCGATCCGGAAGGATGGGAACTGCAAAACATGCTCTCGGTCGCCCGGCTCATGATCGAGGCGGCCCTGGCCCGCGAGGAAACCCGCGGGGTCCATTATCGCAGCGACTTTCCAGAATTGGACGATCAACACTGGCGACGACGGCTGACCTTCGTGGGCGGTTCCACGCTTCAACAGGTCGAGCAGCCATAAATGGTGAACCTGACGTAATTGCTCGTTAGGAAGACCGTATCCGCGCAAGTCGTTGGCGCTGCTATGCTTACAAGGAACGCGGCTGGGGAAGGCGCCGACGTCGGCTGAACACGCGTTTTTCGAGGCGAGCAGGGTGCCACAGCCGCGCTCGCCGGCGGACAGGTTCCTGGCAGCCTACTAGACTTTTGCCACGACAACGTAAAGAATGCGAACTTTATTCGCGGGGAAACCGTAGGTTTTTTTGATTGCAATTCTTCCCACGTCCGGTCCACCAGAGGTAGCAACAGTGGAAACGATCGTCACCCACGACCCCGCCCCAGCCGGCAGCACGACCGCCGACGGTACGTCGACGGCGATGATCTCCGCCCGGGGGCTTAGCAAGTTCTACGGCGGTTTCGCGGCGGTGCGGGACGTCTCGTTCGAGGTCGCGCGGGGCGAAGTGGTCGCTTTTCTCGGTCCCAACGGGGCCGGCAAGAGTACCACCATGAAATTGCTCACCGGCTACCTTGCCCCCTCGGCCGGACGAGCCGCCATTGCCGGGCACGACATCGCCACCGATCGGCTGGCCGCCGCCAAGCGTCTCGGATATCTGCCCGAGAACGGCCCGCTTTATCCGGACCAGACGCCGCGAGGACTGCTCAAGTTTTTCGCCCGAGCGCGGGGCCTGCGAAGTCCCAACACGAGAGTGCATCACGTGGCCATGCTCTGTAATTTGGAAGGCGTGATGGGCAAGCCGATCAGCAAGCTTTCCAAGGGATACCGCCAGCGGGTCGGTGTGGCGCAGGCGCTGTTGCACGATCCCGACGTGCTGATTTTGGACGAACCGACCGCCGGACTGGATCCCAATCAAATCACCGAGGTTCGCCGCTTGATTCGCGAGTTGGGCGAGCAAAAGACAATTCTGCTCTCCACGCACGTATTGCAGGAAGTTGAAGCGATCTGCACGCGAGTGCTGTTCATCCACGAAGGCCGACTGGTGTTCGACGGGCCGATCGATCAATTCCGGGCCGCCGGCGATATGGATCAACGGTTTCACGAACTCACCGGTTTCGCCGCCAAGGCTTGAGAACCACATTTCCCAGGTCCAGATAACCCTACCGATTGAATAACCCACGATGAAGCTCAATGTACTGCTTGCCGTCTTCTGGCGGAATTTCACCAGTTACTTTAGCAGCCCCGTCGGCTACGTGTTTATCACGGTGTTCGTGCTGCTCAGTTCGGCGGCGGCGTTTTGGACTCCCGAGTTTTTTAATTCGAATCTCGCCAATCTCGATCAACTGAACACCTACTTCCCCTACATCATGCTGGTGTTCGTGCCGGCGATCACGATGAGCATCTGGGCGGAAGAGCGCCGCCAAGGGACCGATGAACTGCTGCTCACGCTGCCGGCCAGCGATTTCGACGTCGTGTTCGGCAAGTTCTTCGCCGCGTTGGCGATCTATTCGGTCTCGCTGTTGTTCTCGTTCTTTACCAGCCTGATCGTGCTCGCCTCGCTGGGAAGTCCCGACTTCGGATTGTTTCTGGCGACGTACTTCGGCTACTGGATGATCGGCATGGCGATGATTTCCGTCGGCATGATCGGATCGTTTCTGACGGCCAACGTGACGGTGGCCTTTGTGCTCGGCGCCCTGTTCAACGTGCCGCTGGTGTTCGCCGGATCGTTGGAAGGCGTGCGGTTCTTGCCGCTTGCCGTGACCGATTTTGTAAAAACTTGGAGCATTGGCGAGCAATCGCGTGACTTCTTCGGCGGGGTGATCAGTTTTTCCGCCGTGGCTTACTTTTTCCTGCTGACGGCCGTCATGCTGTACGCCTGCATGATTCTGATCGGTCGCCGGCATTGGCTGGGCGGACGCGACAACGTCTCGATGGGTCCGCATTATCTGGGCCGCTTTCTGGCAATGCTGGTGATTGTAGCCAGTGTCAGCGTGCTGCTGGGCCGCTACAACCTGTTCCGCTTGGACATGACCAGCGAACAGCTCAGTTCGCTGTCGGGCGATTCGGTGGCGTTTCTCAACGACTTTGAACCGGAGTTTCCCGTCAAGATCGAGGCCTTCATGAGCCGCGATCTGCCGGAGGAATTCGTCCGCAAACGCTTCGACCTGGTGATCGCCTTGCGCGAGATCGACTCGATTGCCGGCGACAAGGTCGAAGTCAGGATTCGCGAGGTCGACCTGTTCAGCGACGAGGCGGCGCGGGCGGAGGACAAGTACGGCATCGAGAGCCAGGAAGTCGAAACCAAGATTCGCGGCGCACGCACGCGCAAGGATATTATCTTCGGCCTCGGCGTGACCAGCGGCTTGCAGAAGGTGGTCGTGCCGTTCCTCGGCAAGGGCCTGCCGGTCGAGTACGAGTTGATCCGCTCGATCGCCACCGTCGAGGACTCCCAACGCAAGACGGTGGGCATTGTCGAGACGGGCGTTGACCTACTCGGCGGCGCCGGACGCAACAGCGAAAACGAGCAGGCGATAATTACCGAGTTGCGCAAGCAGTACGAGGTGGTCGCCGTCGACCCCAACGAACCAATCACCGACTCCTACGCCGTGCTGCTTGCGCCGCAGCCCTCGATGCTGAGCGCCCCGGCGATGAAGAATCTCGTCGACGCCGTGAAGCGGGGACAACCGACCGCGATCTTTGAGGATCCCTTTCCGTATCTCGACAATCGCGTACGGGGTACCGGCCGGCCTGACATGCGGGCCATGATGATGGGCATGCCGCCGCAAGACCCCAACGTGATCAATCAGTTGTGGGAGGCGCTGGGCGTCTCGTTGGTTACGGCCGCCGGTGAGTCAAGTTCCCCCTTCAGCCCGCCGCAGGAATCGCCCGCGATCGCCTGGCAGGACTACGATCCGTCTCCGATATTTGGCAGCTTTGTCACGCCGCAATGGGTGTTCGCTTCGCCCGCCTCCGGGGCCGACGACGCCTTCAATCCGAACCACTCGGCGGTGTCCGGTTTCCAGAAGGCGCTGTTCCTGTTTCCCGGCGGATTGCGGTCGACCGGCAGCGTCGTCAACCGCGAGATCGAACCCCTGGTGAAAACCAACGAGAATTCCGGCGTGATCGCCTACAGCGGCTTGATCGACGAGCCGATTCCCGGCATGGCGCGGATGAAGAATCCGAGCGAGATTCGCGAACAGCAGGTGAAGACCGACGGCCAGGTGTGGCTGGCGGCCTACATCCACTCGGGCGGCGCAGCGAAGCCTGACGGCGGCATCAACGCGATCGTGGTCGCCGACATCGATATACTCTATTCCGTGTTCTTCGCGTTGCGAGAGCGGGGAGACGATCCGGACGACGTCGTCCGCTGGGATCTGGACAACGTGCCGCTGGTGCTGAACATCATCGATTTCCTGGCGGGCGAGCAGCAGTTTCTCAACATACGCAAACGACGTCCCCAGCATCGCGAATTGGAACGATTGCGGGAGATCAACGCCTCATTCAAGCAGGAACGCGATCAGGCTCGCGAAAAGAGCGATGAAGGTTTTAACGAGGCAATGGATGCAGAGCGGAAGCGGCTGGAGCAGGTGCTCGACGAGCTTCGTTCTCGTCAAGGTCTGACGTCGCAGCAAGCGGCGCAAGAACTGATGATCGCCGGCGCCGCGGGGGAGGAACGCCTGGAAGCCCGCCGCAGGCAGCTCGAACGCAGGCAACAGCAGGAGATCCGCGACATCGACCGCCGCATGGCCGAAAAGACTCGCGACGTGCAGGACACCATCAAGACGCTGGCTGTGGTGCTGCCGCCGATTCCGCCGCTATTGATTGCGATCATCGTGTTCTTTGCGCGTCGGATGGGCGAAAGCGAAGGCGTGTCGAGCGCGCGGAGAGTATAAGGTTGCGACGACAAAATTACATCTTCCCGCCGACGCTTGCGGCCGCGGGTTAAACGAGTATAGGGAAAGCCCCCATGAACGAACTGATCCGTACGCTGAGCATTATCGGAGCGGCCGTACTGTTGGCGCTGGCCGCCTTTCTGGTGGGACGCGATTCCCCCGAGATTACCGCCGCCTCGGAGGTGGGCAAGCACTTTGTCGTCATCGAGGATTCGTCGGCGGTGAAGGGACTGAAGATTGTCAAGTTCGACGACACGACCAACCGGACCGAGGAGTTCGAGGTGGCACAGATCGACGGACTGTGGCGAATTCCCTCGCATCAGAATTACCCGGCCGACGCCGAGCAGCACCTGGTCGACGCCGCCACCAGTGTGATGAATGTCGAGATTCTCGATGCAGTCAGCGACGACAAAGGCTCGCACGAGGAATACGGCGTGCTCGATCCGACGCAACTCGGCGAGACCGCCGGTGCCACCGGCGTGGGGGACCGCGTGGCCTTGCTCGACGCCCAACGGAAGCCGATCGCCGAGTTCATTATCGGCCGCCAGGTGCAGGGCCAAATGGGACAGCGGTACGCCCGCCGCGTGGGACTCGATCAGGTATATGTCGTGAAGATCGATCCCAGCCGGCTCAGCACGCGGTTCGCGGACTGGATCGAAGAAGATTTGTTGCAGCTCGATCCGTTCGATATCTCGCGAATCACGTTCGACAACTACTCCGTGCGACGGGCGGTGGACGCCCGCGGCAACCCGGTGGCGCTGAAACTGCCGGAATCGGAGATCGTCGTATCGTACGATTCGCTTGAGAACGAGTGGACGCTCGACTCGCTCCGCGAGGCGGTCGAACCGGGACGGCCGGAAAGCGCCATGGAGGCGGTTGAACTTGGCGAGGACGAACAACTCAATACAGATAATCTCAACGCCCTGCGTTCCGCCCTGGACGACCTGGAAATCGTCGACGTGGAACGGAAGCCTGCGGGACTGAAGGGTAACTCGCTGGAGGAGTTCCTTACCAAGAATCGTGCGGCATTCACCTCGTTGTTCAATCGCGGTTTCTCAGTCCGCTACAACGAAAGCAAGCAAGAGATTGAGGTGGTTTCCGACGAAGGAGACATACGAATCGGCATGCACGACGGCGTCGAGTATGTTTTGCGATTTGGCAACGTGGCCGGCGGCGAACAGCGGCAGAGCCAGGACCCGCAAGCGGACGGCGACGCGCCAGAGGCTCCCGCCACCGCCAAGAGCGACGTGCTGCGCTACCTGTGGGTAACGGCCGAATACAACGAAGAACTGGTCGAAAAGCCGCAACTGCTGCCATTGCCGGAGGAGCGGCCCCCCGGCGAGCAACCACCGGTGGTCGATCCGGACGAACCGGAAGATTCGGAAGGTGCAAACGGGTCGGAACCGACCGAGTCAGAATCGACTGAAGTAGAAATCGACGAGTCCGGTAGTGCGGGCGAGCCATCGCCAGGCGAGACCCCTTCGGAGGAGACCCCGTCGGAGGAATCCGCCGACGAGGAAGCGGAGGCCGAGTCCCCCACCGGCCCGCAAGGCGCCGAGGGAGACGCGAGCCCCGCGGGCGAGCCGGGCGGCGAATCCGCGCCGGTCGATCCAGCCGTGCAAGACCCTGCCGACGAGGACGCCTCGCCGGAAAATGAACCAACCGACGCGCAGCCCAGCGAGGATTCGCCGGCCGAGCCATCAGGCGAGGAATCGCTGATCGAAGAGGAAGATGCCGACGAACCGCTGTTGGAGGATCTCGGCCCGCCGCGGGCCGAGGTGATCGCGGAGAACGCACGCCTTCAGCGGAAGTACGAAGAGAGGCTTCAGGCCGCTCAAACGCGAGTCGACGCGCTGAACGAGAAATTCGCCGACTGGTATTTCGTGATCTCCAATGACGTGTATGAGCAAATCCATCTCAGTCGCGACCAGATCATCGAGCCGAAGCCGACCGAGGAACAGGACGATCAACCAGCGGCCAACCCTGCCGTGCCAGGATCGTTGGAGGAGTTCAACGACTTGCGGCAACTGCCCAACTAGCACGCATGTAGCGGCATTCGATCAGGTACAGTCGTTACGATCCGTTCCGCGGCATACACCGGCGGCCGATCTTGGCGCGCTTCCGCCGGCCCGGTCGACGAAATTGAGATAGGCTTGAATTGCCGCCGGAAACACGTAAGCTCCGGCGCATGACGGCCCTTCTTGCGACGGTTGCTGCGATGACTTTCAAGAATGCTTGGCGTCGGTCGGTGATGGAACGATTGCGACCTCACGAGCGCCTGCACCCGCTGGCGCGACGCGCACGCCTGTTGGTGTTGACGCAATTATTGGTGGTGTCGGTCGTGCAGCTTGCTCCAGCCCAAGGTCAGTTCAAGTATCGCATCGACCGCTCGGGCGGCGACAAGGCGATCGAGTCTTCGCAGGACCAGTCGCGTGAACTGTGGTTCGGCCGCCCTCGCGAGGAATCGACGCGGGCAGATTCGCTCCGGCCAAGCGAGACAAGGACCGTGCCGGAGGGAGGGGGCGCCGTGCTCGACATCCCCTGGAAGAAGCGGCAGCCCAATGCTGTGCGACAGACGCCGCAAGATATGCTTGAACTGCTTCCCGACCAGATCATCGTCGAGAGCGCGCGGATACGTCTGGAGAAAAATGGCGGCTACGTAATCGACGTTCAAGCGCGAGTCGTGGGGCCTGCGCCGGCTGAATTCGTGACGGTGGCCGGACTGACGGAAACCGGCCACGGCTTTGCGGCCGGCGGTCACAACGCGCCCGTCGCGTTCATGGCCTGGAAGAAGATCGAGCGGGGCGACTCGCGTCAATTTCTCATGAGCTTTGCACTGCCCAAGCACTACACCATGCGGCGGTACGATCACTATCTGGTTAAGTTCTACGACGCCGCCGGCTTCGCCGAGTCGCAACTTCCGCGGGATTGAAAAGTCGGAGATGAATTCGCCAACCGTAGCTGAATTCGCCAGAATTCAGAAACCTCAGGCGGAATCTCCTGCTTCGGAACTCTAGGCGAGTTCCGCTACGGCCTCGCGGAGTGCCGCTTGCGCTGGCTTTGGGGGGCTGACCTGCTAAAATGCAGCAAAGCCTTCCCCCCTGCCTAATAGGAGCCCCCGCCATGCGCCGATTTGCCGCCCTTTTGATTGCCGCCGTTCTCGTCTCGTCCGGCCTGCTGCAAGCCGACAACTGGCCCGCTTGGCGCGGCCCGTTGGCCAACGGCGTGACGAAGCAGACCGACTTGCCGACCGTCTGGTCTCCCACGGAGAACATTGCCTGGAAGCTCGACCTGCCCGAGGCGGCCAACAGCACGCCGATCGTATGGAGCGACAAGATATTCTTCACGCAGCCGCTGGCCGAAAAGAATCTGCGGACGTTGTGGTGCGCCGATCTGGCCACCGGCGAGAAACAATGGCAGGCCGACGTCGTCTACGAAGGCGACGATCCGACCCATAAGGCCAATCCCTTCTGCTCCGCCTCGCCGGTGACCGACGGCGAGCGGGTGATCGTGTGGTACGGGTCGGCCGGCCTGCATTGCTACGACCTTAACGGCAACAAGCTCTGGAGCCGCGACCTGGGTGAGCAACGGCACATGTGGGGCTATTCCTCGTCGCCGATAATCTACAAGGATATCTGCATCCTGTACTTCGGCCCCGGGCCGCGGGAGTTTGTCATCGCGGTCGACAAAAAGACCGGAGAAACCGTCTGGCAGTACGACGAGCCGGGGCCGCCGGCTGAAGGGGATTGGGTCGAGAACGGCCAAGGTTCGCAGGCGCAAGAGCGCGCCAAGGAAGGCCAGGATCGTTCCAATATCCTGCGCGGCAGTTGGGCCACGCCGCTGATCGTGTCGACGCCCGCTCGCGACGAGTTGATCGTCTCGCTGCCGGGGCAAGTGGTGAGCTTTAATCCGTCGACCGGCGACAAGCTGTGGTGGTGCGACGGGCTGGGGCAGTTGGTGTACGGCTCGCCGCTGGAGGCCGACGGTGTGATCCTGCAATTTGGCGGCTATCAAGCGGCCAGCCTGGCGGTCAAAACCGGCGGCAGCGGCGACGTGACCGAAACGCACCGACTGTGGCAGACCCCCAAGAGCGACGGCTATCTGGGCACCGGCGTGATTAAGGAGGATCATCTCTACACAAACACCATCAACGGCCTGATCCAGTGCAAGAACTGGAAGACCAACGAAGTGGTCGAGCAAAAACGGCTCGCCTCACCCAGCGGTCGCGGCGGCACCTGGGCCTCGCTGGTGTTGGCGGGCGACAAGATTTATGCCATCAATCAATCGGCCGATGTGTTCGTGGTCGAAGCCACGCCCGAGATGAAAGTGCTGGAGACCAACTCCCTGGAGGAGACGACGAACTCGTCGGTCGTCGTGGCGGGCGATCGGCTATTGATTCGGACGCATGAGGCGTTGTGGTGCGTGGGGAAGTAGGATGGGATCGCGGCTCTATCACTACGTAGGTCCACTCGAGATTCGGCATCGGGTTATAGATGCTGAGCCAGGTAGGCTAATTGAAACAATAGACGATCTTCATGCTTGGCTCTCCTCAATGCGTGATCGAGGTAACGTCGTCACTGCAACATTTGTTGTTGATCACGTTGGCAAACTACGACTTGCGGATCGTCGATCCGAGCATGTCGCTTGTGCAAATGGTCAGCCGGTGCGCTCGGCAGGAGAGATGACCTTCGACGCAGATAATTTATGTGTTTTGGGCGTGTCGAATCAGTCGACAGGTTACTGCCCCGAAGTCGACTCTTGGTTAGAAGTTGCCGTTGCCTTGGATGCGATACCCGTAGATCGTCCACATGGATTTACCACTGCGGTTGAATTTCGCCGCTGCAAAGAGTGTCGCGAAAGGAATATTGTTAGAGACGGCTGGCATTTCTGTGCGATTTGTGGTGCCGAACTTCCGACGTACTGGAATTTCGACCTAGAATGACGCGATGAGATCCCAGCTTGAAACACAATATGCCCACCTCAGCATCCACCCCGCCGGCGCCACGCGCGAACTCCCGCTTCGCGTCACCTATCCGCTCCATTGCACCGGCCCGGCCCCGGTAATCATCTTCTCGCAC
>JBGTJT010000448.1:0-15634 GCA_041744995.1 Pirellulales bacterium
TGCCGCCGCGGACGAGCCGCTCGGTTCGTCGGCCCCGGCGGCAGTGTCGCCGGCACTGCACGACCCGTTCCGTACCGCCGCGCCGGAAACATTGTACAAGGAAGCGCAGCGCCGGCATCAACAGGGAGACGCCTCCGGCGCCGAGGCGCTCTACCTTCGGCTGGTGAAGAACGCCCCGCTGCACGCCGACGCCTGGAATCTGGCGGGCGTCGCGGCGCATCAACAAGGCCGCCACGAAATCGCCTTGCAGCGGATCGGCCGGGCGATCGAAATGCAGCCGGCACAACCGCTCTTTCAGTTCAACTTAGCTTGCGTGCAAACGGCCTGCGGACGCGCTACGGAGGCGATCGCCGTCTATCGCAAACTTTGCCAACTTGCTCCGAACATGATTGAAGCCCCGCACAACCTGGGCGCCTTGCTGGCCGATCGCGGCGAACTGGCCGAGGCGATCGAGGCTTACGACCGGGCCTTGCGGATCGACGCGACGTGCGTCATCGCCCACGTGAAGCGGGGGCTTGCGCTGCGCGAACTGGGACGCCTCGACGAGGCAAGGCAAGCATTCGAGCAAGCCTTGCAACTGGACCCCAACTGCCAGCCCGCCGCCGCGGCACTCAACCAGTGCCGCATGCCAGCCGCAGTCGACCGCCGACCGGTTGCATCGTCCCCGAAACGGACGCAGACCGAGGCGGCGAAAACCCAAATCGCGCCGTTGCTGGCCCGGTCGATTGACCTGTATCATCAGGATCGCTTCGACGAAGCGCGACCAATCATCGCTGAGGTGTTGCGGATCGATCCGACGGAACTGTCCGCGTTGCGCTTGCTGGGCGTGATCGAGCGACGAACGGGTGAACCACGTCGCGCGATCGAGACGCTGCAAAAGGCGCTCCAATTGGCGCCCCGCGAGGCGGTGCTGCACTTCGAGCTAGGCACCGCCTATCGCCTGGCGGGCGACTTGGCGCCAGCTTACGAACACTATTGCCGGGCCAGCGAACTGGATCCCAGTCTCCAGCCGGCGTTTCTCAATGCCGGCGCGATTCTGGAGGATTGGCAGCGCTTCGACGAGGCGCTGCCGTGGCAGGAAACGGCAGTCCGACTGAATCCGAAATGCCCCGACGCGCGCTACAACCTCGGCAACTGTCGCATGAAGATGGGGGACGCAGCAGGTGCGATTGGCGACTACGATGAGGCGATTCGCCTCGATCCCGATTACACGAGAGCCTATTGGAATCGGGCCAACGCCAACTTGCTGTTGGGCGACTTCGCCGCCGGCTTCGCCGACTTCGACTACCGCTACAAGTGCGGCGAGGTGGAGATCGACCGCTATCCGCAGCCGCGCTGGCGGGGCGAACCGCTCGCCGGCAAATCGATCGTGCTTCATGCGGAGCAGGGGATCGGCGATGAGATATTGTTTGCCTCCTGTTTTGCTGAAGTGATTGAACAGGCCGATCGGGTGGCGATCGTCTGCGAGCCGCGACTCGCCCCATTGTTCCAACGGAGTTTCCCGTCGGCACGGGTGTTCGGCATTTCCCGCCGTCGCGACTTCACCCCGCCGGAGTTGTCCGAAACGTTCGACTACCAACTCCCCTTTGGCGGCTTGCCCGGGTTGCTGCGTCGCCGCGAAGAAGAGTTTCCCCGCCGCGCGAGTTACTTGCAGGTCGATGCGGCGCAGCGCCGGCAATGGAGCGAACGTTTTGCCAAGTTGGGCGACGGGCTTAAGATCGGCATCTCCTGGCAAACGGGCGGCAAGCCGGCCGATCGCCGCAAGCGGACCACGCAACTGGCCCAGTGGCAGTCGCTGTTCGAGTTGCCCGGCGCCGATTGGATCAATCTTCAGTATGGCGACGTCGAGGACGATTTGCTACAAGCGTCCGAGCAACTGGGCGTCACGATCCACGACTATCCGGCGGCCGATCCGCTAATCGACCTGGACGGTTTTGCCGCCCAGGTCGCGGCGCTCGATTTGGTGATTTCCGTGGGCAACGCCACGGTGCATCTGGCCGGCGCTTTAGGCGTCGAGGCGTGGTGCTTGCTGCCGCAGGTTCCTTCCTGGCGGTGGATGTTGCAAGGAGCGCGATCCCCCTGGTATCAAAGCGTGTCGTTATTCCGACAGCCTCGCCGTGGCGACTGGCAGCCTGTCTTCGCGCAAGTGCATGAACAATTGTGTCGCCGACTGAATATGTCAACGGAGCAAACGAACGAGATGAATGCATCGCCAGTCGCTGTCGAACAGGCAGCTTTGACGGAATTTGATCCGGGAGACGACCTGGTTTACGCCGGCGAGATTCCCAAACTGCTAGCCCGCGGTATTTCCTACCATCAGTCGGGCAAGTACTCTCTGGCCGAGGAGACGTATCGCAAAATCCTCGAGCATGCTCCGCGGCACATCGACGCGCTGCAACTGCTTGGCACGCTCGCCAGCCAGACCGGCCGGGCGGCGCTGGCGATCCGCTCAATCCGCCGGGCGTTGAGTGTCAACAACCACAACCCCATGCTGCACTACAACCTGGCCAACACCCTGGCGTCGCAAGGCGAACTGGACGAGGCGATCCGCCACTACGAAACGGCCCTGGCGCAACAGTCCAATTTTCCCGAAGCCCTGCTCAACTTGGGCGTCGCCTGCGGCCAACGGCACGAGATGGCCCGTGCCCGCGAGTGCTATGAACTAGCCCTGGCGGCGAGGCCGGGATACATCGATGCAATCAAGAACCTGTCACTTCTGGAACGATCGGCGTAATGGGAATGGCCTTCCCCGGCAGGTGAGCAAGAGTCCCTGGATTGCCTATCATCCGCAAAATAGCGAAGCCGGAGAATCCTTCAACTTGCATATCCCCGCTGGTCGATGTTTCGAGATGAGGCATATTGTATCGATCCTTGCGGATAAGTTGGCTCGATGGGACGAATTCAATCCAATATCGGCTTGATCACCGGCATCCCGATTACGCAGACCGTCGAGCAGTTGATTGCCCTGCAGGCTCGCCCTCGTGACAATCTGCAAACGGCAAACAAGGGTCTGACCGACCAGCAGGTGGCGTTGACCGATCTGACGGCGCAACTCATATCGCTGCAGATCAATATCGACCGCTTGAACGTCGCTTCGATCTACTCCGAGCGATCAGTTACCAGCAGCCTGCCTGCAGCGCTGAGCGTCAATTCGACCGGGACGCCGCCGTTGGGATCCTACTCGGTGACGCCGATACGGCAGGTGCAAACCCACCAGTTGCTTAGTTCGCGATTGAGCAGCGCCACCGATCCGCTCGGCGCCGGCACGTTGAAGATTGGCTTTGGCGGCTTTATTGATCCGAATCAGAAGCTCGATCTGCTGAACCAAGGCGAAGGAATCGCCCGCGGCAAGTTTCGCATCACCGACCGGAGCGGCGCCACGGCCGAAATCGATCTTAGCGTTGCCACCACGGTGGGCGACGTGTTGACTGCCATCAACTCCGCCGACGCGATTTCGGTTACCGCGTCGGTCGAGGGGGATCGTTTCCGTTTGACCGACACCAGTGGATCGACGGCCGGAAACCTGCGGGTTGCCGAAATCGGCGACGGCGGAACCGCCGCCAGCTTGGGGCTGGCGGGCGTCGACGTGGCCGCCAATTCGGCCAATGGCAGCACTTTACTGCAACTGTTCGACGAACTGCAGCTTACCCGATTGAACGCCGGCAACGGAATCCGTTTCAACGACGTCCTGGCCGACATGCAGGTTAACCTGCGAGACGGCACGAGCCTGGAGATCGACTTCCAAAAGCTGGCCGTGCAAGGCACCCGGCCTCGTGGCACGACCAACAACGTCAACGTCAATGCCAACATCACGGTCGAAGCCAAGACCGCCAGTAGCGAATTCTTGGGTGTGAACGTCATTTATCAGAATGACGATTCGATCAACAAAGGGGAGGAAACGGTTGCCTACGACGCCGATACGAAGACGTTGATTTTCAAGATCGACGCCGGCCAAAGCACAGCCAGCGATTTGCTCAAGGCGCTGAATAGCGACGACGGCGAGGCGGGGGAACTGTTTTCCGGCGTACTGCCCAGCGGCGGCAGCGGCAGCGGGGTCGTCGACGCCGACGACGTCGCCACCTTGGCTGGCCGCTACGCCACGGCTGTCACGCCCGGCACGCTGGGCATCAATTCGGCCATCCAGTTTACGGCGTTGGCCGACGGCGGAGATCTTGACGATGTGACAATCCAATTCGTCCATGGCGGTCCGGTGGGGGTCGTGTATAACGACTCGAATCCTGCCAACAAAACCCTCACGTTCACCATCAACCAGAACAATACGACTGCCGACGACGTGATCGCCCTAGCCAACGACGATCCCACCGTCGGCGCGCTGTTCTTTGCCGAACGAGCCGCCGGCGGCGACGGCAGCGGACTGATCGATGTCGACAACGATACGGCTGTGACCGACGGCGGCGCATTCATCGAGGCGGTACCGGCGGCCAACGAGACGACCCTGGGACACGTGTTGGCCACCATCAACGCAGTCAATCCCGCCAAGCTGCAGGCCGAGTACACGGCCGACGGACTGAGCATCCGGCTGATTGATCTTTCCGCGGACAACGGCGGCACCTTCAGCGTGAGTTCCATCAACGGATCGAAGGCGGCCGAGGATTTAGGGCTGACCATCGCGGCCGACGCGAACACGATCGACGGCCGGCGGCTGCTGGGCGGACTGAACTCGGTGTTGCTGCGCAATCTCAACGGCGGCGCGGGATTCGGCGAGTTGGGCGAAATCACCATACAAGATCGCAGCGGCGCCACCGACACCGTGGACCTTTCCGGCGCCGTGACCGTGCAGGATATCCTCAGCGCCATCAACGCCGCCGGCGTCGGCGTCGAGGCGCGGATCAACAAGAACCGCGACGGCATCGAGATCGTTGACACCACCGGCGTGACCGCCACCAACCTGCAAATCGCCAACAACGACGCCGCCAATACGGCCGACGTACTCGGAATCGCCGTCGACGCCGCCGTGACAAGCGTCGATAGCGGCAGCTTGAATCTGCAAATCGTCAGCGAGAATACATTGCTGGCCAATCTCAACGGCGGCAACGGCGTCAGTGCGGGTAGTATTCTGCTCACCGACACCAACGGGCAGAAAGGGACGCTGAACATCAATTCCAAGATCAAGACGATCGGCGATGTGATCGAAGAGATCGAGCGGCTCGGTCTGGGTATCGAGGCCCGCATCAACGACGCCGGCACCGGCCTGTTGCTGGTCGATACGGCGGCCGGAGGCGGCGTGTTGTCGGTCGAGGCGGGCGCCGGCAGTTCCGCGGCCGATCTGCACCTGCTGGGCGCCGTGCAGGAGATTGACGTCGATGGGACGCCCACGAAGGTTATCGACGGATCGACGATTATTTCCATCGACGTCGGTGCCGAAGACTCGCTGACCGATCTGATCGCAAAGATCAATGAAGCGGGCGTGGGCGTCTCGGCGTCGCTGTTCAACGATGGCTCCGGCGTCAAGCCGTACCGACTGAACCTTAGCAGCGAGACGCCGGGCACTCGCGGCGAACTGCGGGTGAGCACCGCCGGATTGTCGTTTACCATGGAGGATTCCGTTGCGGCGAAGGACGCCTTGCTGCGGACCGATTCGGGGCAGTTGGTCTCCTCCTCGACCAACAAGTTCAGCGACGTGATCAACGGTGTCACATTGACCGTCAACGCCGCCTCCGAGGCGCCCGTGACGGTCACGGTCGCCGCGTCGCAGTCGAAATTGAGGCAAAACGTGATCGCCTTCGTCGACACCTACAACCGGATTCGCACTAAGATCGACGAACTCACCGCCTTTAACGCGGAGACTAACAAGCGCGGGCTGTTGCAAGGCGACGGCGCGATGCTCCGTGTCGAGAACGACCTGGCCAATCTCCTCAGCAGTCGGTTCTTCGGCGCGGGCGTGATCCAGACCATTGCCGAGCTGGGAATCACGACGAGCCAGTCGGGGCAACTGAGCTTCAATCAGACCGTATTCGACGAAAAGCTGGCCGCCGATCCCGCCGCGGTGAAACAGTTCCTCAGCAGCGCCAATCAGGGCTTCGCCGACAAGTTCCACGCCGCCTTGGAGCGGCTGACGAACGTGGACAATTCCGTCCTGGTGAACCGCACCGACGGACTTTCGCGAAAGATCGACAACAACGCGCAACGGATCGATTTCCTCAACGCCCGCTTGGAGCGATCGCGGGAGCGACTGCTGCTCGATTTCTACAACATGGAGCTTTCTATCGCCAAGATTCAATCGAATCTGTCCAGCATCCAGTCGCTCGCGCCGCTGCCGCCGCTCACATCGACGCGCCGACAATAAGGGTAGACCAGGGATGGAATCGCTCTAGTTCATCGAGGTGTCGTTGGGCGCGTGCTTGATATGCAAAGCGTCGCGAAGTACGTCGTCGGTGATGTCGCGGCCCACCTTCCGCCACAGGTCTTCCTCGCTGGCGAACACGTCCTGCTGAGTTGCCCGCCGGGTGATCCAGCCGCCGGCTTCCATTTCCGCCTCCAACTGGCCGCCGGCCCAGCCGGAGTAGCCGCTGAACAGCAGAAAAGGCCCTTCGTTGGCTTCGACCAGCCGTTCCAGATTTTCGCGGCCGGCCGCGAAGTAAATGCCCGGAATGACTTCCATTTCGCTCAGCAAAGGATCGCAATGCACCGCCATTACCGGCCCCGGCACTGGTCCGCCGTCGTGAATCGGTCGCTCACAGGCGACGTCGCTGCCGATCGCCTCGGCCCACACTTCGCGAACCGTCCGCCCGGTGGGCCGATTCAATATCAGGCCCAGCGCGCCCTGTTCGTCGTGCTGCACCAACAGCACCACGGTTCGATTGAAGTTCGGATCGAGCATCCGCGGCACGGCGATCAGAAATTGGCCCTGGTACATTTCACATGTTGCATGTTGGATGTTGCATGTTGCATGGCGACTTTGCCTTTCTCTGATTGTATGCCAGGCGGGCCGCTGAAGGCTATGCCCGCGACGGTAGCGGATCGGCTTTGATGTACAGCTCCTGGGGCGCGTTTTCGTAATACTTAAACATGGCCGGACAGATCCAGCCTTCCATCGGTGGATCGTCGAGCCGGTAGTAGTTGCCCTCCATGTCGCCGCGCAACCAAGTGAGCTTCTTGTCGAAGTCGGGAAACGGCCGAGCGGAGAAAGTCAGGCGGAATCCCTTATCAGCCTCGGGAATGTCCGCGACCAACACATCGATCATTTCCGGCACGCCTGCCACAAACGGCTCTCGCACCAGTCCGAACCGTGCATCGTCGAATACCCAGGTGCCGTTAAACTGATACGGCGCGATCACCATGATCGCGTTTTGCGGCGGCCGGGCGGAGCGGCTGGTGAACAGTCCAGCGTACCAAGCCACGCCGGCGGCAAAGAGCAGCAGCAGGACTGCCGCGACCGCAACGCGTTTCGCGTTGAATTGAGTGGGCATTGCCTGAACTCTTATTGATTGGGGCTGTGGGAAGCTGAAACTGGGAACGATGCCGGCTCGCTACACTTCCTGCTCGACTGGAAATCCTCGCATGTCCAATTCTTGAATGAGTCTATCAAGGTTAAAGGAGGTGAACATGATGAATGGTGGATATGCTCTGTTGGTGTGCTCAAACACAACACTCTGGCTGAAGGGAAACAAGTGTTTTTGCTTGCGAGTTCGCGTAAGCTCATCGCGCGCAAATTCGTAACCCGTCAAGCGAATCCCGAATACGCTGAGTGCGATAGAGAGTCTCTCTGCCGTTAGATGGAGTTTTGCGAATGGTGCTGTCGCCCTCGCTGACACCCAGCGACTTCGTCCCCAGCGAATCCCACCCGTTTCTGTATACGCGTCTTGCTGGTTGCCGTTCGTGTCTGTCACAATCCCGCCATTTGGCCAAAATGTAAAACTTGACCGCTGATGGACGCTGATATAAGCGCACATTAGCGAACATTAGCGGTCTCGTCCGAATTTAGCTCCACGTCAAGCCGCTCCTCCCCATCCAGCCCGACCGACTTCACTCCCTTCAGCACCTGCTGGGCGTCTCCTTCGCCTACCTCAATCGTATACGTTCCTTCCTCCTTGAACACCTTGGGGCGGAACTTGTTGCCTTCGATCCGCAGCGCGTAGACCCACTCGCCGTCGGCTTCGTCGATGATCTTGACCACGGCGTTCTCCTCGCCCTGGATGACCAGCGTCGGCAGATACGCTTTCGCCTGGCGGCCGTAGTTGTCCTGCTGGTGAATCGTCATTGGCCACCCCTCGTACTGCTTGGTTGCCGGGTCGAGCACGTCGACGTTGCGGGGAAAGCATTCCATCGTGATTTCGCGGGTTTGCTTGTTCAGCCGCAGCACGCCGAAACCGGCCGCCCGCGTGGTCAACTTGTTGCCGTTGGCCGGAGCATCGTCGGGGTTGGCGGCCGCATAATTGGTGACCTTGTTGGCGAAGCCGTCGAGATGATCGCCCGTGTAGGCAGGCGCGCCCGGCTCGCGGTTGGCCCCCGGCTCCAGTGGACGCCACCAGCGGAGATAGAGGTTGGCGATCGAAGGCACGCAAAACGAGAAGTTACTGTCGCGGAATTCGTCGATGCCGTGATGGAAGATCGTGCCCAGGTGCTGGTCGCCCGCAAGATGGATGGCGAAGCACTTGCGCATGGCGTCGATCGCCTTGTTGCGCCCCGTTTGTGGCCAGCCGTTGCTGTCCAGGTCGGCATGCAGCCGGCCGCCGATCCTGCCGTGGATATGCGCCCCGCCGCAAAAGATGGTCTGCGAGAGCACGACCTTCATGTCGGCGTCGGTCCAGTCCTGGCCCCATTCGTCGAGGAACTTCAACTGCCGCTCGCCCAGCAACTGGGCCTCCGGCACGTCGACGCTGGCCGGATCGTAATTGGGATCGTTGATATGGTCCGGCCGCGGGCCTTGCTTGGGGATGACTCCCTCGGGGCCGGTCTTGAACTTGCGGTCCTCGATCACGGCGAAGCTGATCCGCCCCCAGTTGAAACCGGTGTAGTAGACTCCGATGCCCCGCTTGATCGGCGTCGGATCGAAAGCGTCGGGCAGGTGGCTCGTTTGCGCCCGCTCGACCGCCTTCACATACTCAGCCGGCATGAAGTAACCGCCGTCGTGCCCCGCCCCCGTCTTGGAGGCAACCCCTTCCTGTCCCCACAAGTTGGCCTGCCCCACGTCGTGGTCGTCGGGAATAGTGATCGTTGGCCGATCGCGGATGATCTCCTTGAAGTCGGTGCCGAACTTCAGCCAGAACTTGTAGTGCTCCCGGTGGTTGTAGACCTGGTCGCCGGAAAAAAAGAGCAGATCGGCGTCGAGCTTCAGGACGTTTTCGACCAGATCGTCGCGGGCGATGTCGCCGCCATGGGCGGGATTGATCGAGTTGCCGGTGAATGCAGCGATGACGATCTCTTCCTTGTCCACTGGGTTCTTGCGAACCTTGCCGGTGAAGAAAGCCTTGTCACCATGGACCACCCGGTATTCGACGTCCTTCGTGTCGTCCCAGTCTTCGACGCGCAGCGGCGCCGTCCAGCCGGCTTCGATGACTTCGGTCTGGGCGACCTGCTTCCAAGCGTCTCCGTCTTTGATCTCCAGACGGACTTCGCGCGGCTCGTCTTCCTTGAGCGGATAAAGCTGTGCGGTCAGCTTGAGTGTGTTGTCGGCTACTGTGTACAGGGCAAACGCGATCACTTGATCGCGCTCGACGGGAAACTGCTGATAGCTGCCGGTCGCACCGCCCACGCCGCGAGGCTGGGCAAAGGTCGCGGCGGCCGACCAGGCGCACGCGGCGGCGGTCAGGACAACACAAATAATACGGGTGGCTGGCGTGAACACGAGGAAACTCCCAGTCAAGAAGGTTGGTGGCTGTCAATCAACGATGGAGGACGAGCAAGCCCCGCCAGTGTTTCATGGTAATACCATGACGCAACAGGGTCAAACAGCACGCTTTCCGCTGTTTCGGCCGAACGTTTGCGATCAGCGTGCGAGGAGTTGACTGACTATTTCTAACGAGCTTAATCCCGCTCGGCTGTACCGCCTGATTCGGTGGCCCTGTTGCCATTCGGGTAAGGATCTGTAGCGGAAAGCTCACCAGTCGGAGTTTCGTAGTAAATTCGCCCGTTGATTGCGTAAACGTTGAGTACACCCATTCGTCTGCTTTCCTCTTGGGCCTTGGCGACGGCGACGTTGCCGATTCGTACGATTGCGGAAATCGCTTCATGAGTTTCGACGGACAACTTTGATTCAGACATTGTCATTGTCGTTCGGCCACCTGTTGTTCACTTCATCAATAAACGTCCTGCCGGCGACAACCTGAGCCGGTTCGGGTTTGTCCGGGTCGATAGACGCCGCGATTGCGTCCGCACCAAGGTAAGGGAATCCAGTTTCGGCAGCGTATTCAAGTGCAAGCGTCGTCTTCCCAGATCCGTTGGGGCCGCCAACCACTAGCATGTGAGGTGAATCAACCAACCAGTCTCTCCGTTTTCTCGGTCCGAATCACTAATCGACTGTATACTTGCAGCCTATCCCGCAGGCAGCCAAACCTCGAAAGTCGAAATTTAGAGTTATCGGTTGCTTCATCATCACGCCATTTCGTGCATGATAGGCAGTTTCCGCCTACCGCACTTTGGCTTGGCAAGTCAGCCCATCCGCCGGGCTGCGAACTCCACGTCCACTCCGGCTCAAAGCATGGGGTATGGGTCATCGTGATACGCCCGCCTTGAGGCCGCAGGTCAACTCAGCCCCGCCAGTCGATCGGCCCTTCTGGTGGGTGATATCGTACCGCTAGTCAAGCGGCAATGCAAATACTTTTCGCGAGCCTGCTCGGGTGCCCGTTCGGGCCTTGAAGTCTTGCTGCATCTACGCTCTATTAAAGGATTACCGCTCGGCGGCCCTGGCTGGCCGGTGCGGCTTTTTGGCTGCGGGTGCGGGCTGCTTCTTCTCGGAGCGGCTCCTTCGGGGCGCGTTGTCGCCGCCCGCAATGCATTTTCACATGGCCCCGGCATTCCGGGGCTTGGCACAAGGAACGCAAACGCTATGTCACGTTACACCGGTCCCAAGGCCCGCATCAATCGCCGGCTCGGCGCTTTGATCTTCGAGAACAGCGGCGCAGCCCGCGCGTTTGATCGTCGCGAAAGCGTCCCCGGCATGCACCAGATGCGGCGCAAGCCCTCGGTCTACGGGTTGTCGCTCAAAGAAAAGCAAAAAATCAAATACTATTACGGCCTGGGCGAACGCCCCTTGCGCAAGCTGTACGATCTAGCGCAGCGCAAGGACGGCAACACGGGCGAGAACTTGCTGGTGTTCTGCGAGCGCCGCCTGGACAACATCATCCGCCGAGCGGGGTTCACCCTGTCGCGCCCCCAGGCTCGGCAAGGCGTGTGCCACGGCCACTTTACCGTAAACGGCCACAAGTGCGACATCCCCTCGTACCAGGTCCGCGCCGGCGACGTGATCGCGGTCAAGCAAAAGGCCCCGCTGGCGCAGTTGTATCGCGGCGTGATCGAGTCGCGGGGCGAGCCGGCCGCCGACTTCTTGTCGGTCGATCCGACGACGATGAGCATCTCGGTCCATCGCCTGCCCACTCCCGACGACGTCAGCCTGCCGGTCGAAGTCGGCATGGTGATCGAGCTATTGTCGCGGTAATACGCCAAGTGCGTAAACCGTAGCTGAGTTCGCCCAGAATTCAGACGCAGTGGAGAACGTGTCCCGATGCTGCGGAACTCTCCGCGAGTTCCGCTATTTTTTTGCGCCCCCAGGGTGCAACAATTCCGCCGAGAGGCGTTATCATGACAGGCGACGTCGCCGTGCAGCCGTCCACCACCTGGAAGGATCCGCATGTTCAAGTTCATTCACGCCGCCGACATTCATCTCGATAGCCCGCTGCGGCGGCTGGAACAGTACGAAGGCGCCCCGGTCGAAGCGATCCGCGAGGCGACCCGCCGAGCGCTGGTGCGGCTGGTCGATCTGGCCCTGGCCGAGCAAGTGCAACTGCTGCTGATCGCCGGCGACGTCTACGACGGCGACTGGAACGATTACGAGACGGGGCTATTCTTCAACAAGCAGATGGTGCGGCTGCGGGACGGCGGCATTCCGGTGGTGATCATTTCCGGCAATCACGACGCCGCCAACGTAATGACCCGCACGCTCCAACTGCCAGACACCGTTCGCACTCTGGCAGCGGAGCAGGCCGAGACGTTCGAATTGACCGAATCGCGCGTTGCGGTCCATGGTCAGAGCTTCGCCGATCGGGCCGTGCTGCAAAACCTCAGCGTCCAATATCCGGCGGCTCGAACCGGCTGGTTCAACATCGGGCTGCTGCACACCTGCGCCACCGGCGACGATGGCCACGAACCATACGCGCCTTGCACTGTTGCCGATCTGCTCAACAAGCATTACCAGTATTGGGCGTTGGGGCACGTGCATGACCGCCGCTGCTTAAACGAGTCGCCGCCGATCTACTTCAGCGGCAACCTGCAGGGCAGGCACCCCAAGGAGACCGGCGCCAAGGGCTGCCTGCTCGTTACCGTGGACGACAACCAAAGCGTGGCGGTCGATTTTCGCGCCGTCGACGTGTTCCGCTGGGAGGTGCTCTCGCTGGATGCCTCCGGCCTGGACGACGAGCAGGCGCTGCGGGAAGCGTTTCGCGCCGGGCTGATCGAACTGCGCGAGCGTCACGAGGGGCTGCCGCTGGCCGTCCGCGTGGAACTGTCCGGCAAGACGCCGCTGCACGGCGTCTTGCACACCGACGGGCTTCGCTGGCAGAACCAACTGCGGGCCGACGCCGCCGGCGTTGCCGAGAACATTTGGTTGGAGCAGATCAAGCTGCGGATCGAACCACCGCCGCATGCGATCGATGAATTGCCGGAAGACGGCCCCATCGGCGAATTGCGGGAATGTCTGGCCGCGCTTCGTGAGGACGAGGCGGCGTTGGCCGAACTAGCGGAGGAGTTGGCAAGTCTGCACCGCCAACTCCCCGCGGAACTGGCCGCCGAAGAACAGCATGGCTGGGACTCGCCCGCGGTGATTCGCAATCTGCTGGGCGACGTCGAACCGCTGCTGCTGTCGCGGCTGCAAGCGGAAGGAGCCTCTGCATGAAGATCGCCCGGCTCGATCTGATCGCTTATGGTCCGTTTTCCGAATGTACGCTCGATCTGTCGGCGGGCCGGCATGGATTGCATTTGATCCACGGACCGAACGAGGCGGGCAAGAGTTCCTGCCTGCGGGCAATCACGGCGTTTTTGTTCGGCATCGACCAGCGCACGCCCGACGCCTTCGTGCATCCTTATGCCAAGCTGCGGCTGGGCGCGGAACTGGTCGACGCCGAAGGCGCCCGCCATCGAATGCTGCGGGTCAAGAAACGGCAGTCGTTGCTCGACGCCGACGACGAAACGGCGATCGACGAGGCGCGGCTGTTGAGGTTGCTCGGCGGCGTCGATCGCGAGGCGTTCCAGTCGCGGTTTGGCATCGACCACGAACAACTTGTCGCCGGCGGCGAAGCGATCGTGGCGGGGAAGGGCGATATCGGCGAGATTTTGTTCGCCGCCGGCGCGGGTCTCGGCAATCTGAAGGCGATTCGGGAGCAACTGGAAGGCGAGGCGGACGCCCTGTTCACCGAACGATCGCACGCCCGGGAAATCGACGAGGCGTTGCGCGCCTGGCGCGCCGCCCGAGAGCGCGTCGAGGCCGCCAAACTGCGGCCGGCCGAATGGCAGCGGCACCGCCAGGAACTCGAAGACGCGACCGGCGAGCGCGACGCGATCGAGCAGGCGATAAACGATGCACGGCGGCGAGAGGCCAAACTCGACTGCATCGCCAAGGCCCTGCGGCTATTGCCCGACTATCGCAGCCTACGAGACAAGCTGGCGGAAATGCAATCGGTACCGCAGTTGGACGAACAGTTCTCCGAACGTCGCCGAGACGCCCAGACGCGCCGGCAAGTGGCCGACGACCGGCGAGTCGAGCTGAAGGGCAAACTCGAGCAGGTCGAAGAGGAACTCGCCCAGATTGAGCCGCGGCCGGATGTTTTGGAAAAAGCCGAGGAGATCGAGCGGCTGCTGGGGCGGTACGCGTCGTATCAGGATTGGACCCGCGATCTGCCGTTGCGACATAATGAGGCGAAGAAGATCGATCAGCAGATCGAGCACTTGATGATCAAGGCGGGGCAGTCGAGCGAGGCGGAGCAGGTTTTGTGTCGCTCCAGCGACGAGGTTCGCGTGCGGAACTTGGCGCAGCAATATCAGTCGCTGGTCGACGCCCGCACTGCCGCTGAAACCACGTTGGCCGGCCGCGCGAAGGAGAAGCAAGCCGCGGAACAAGCACTCGCCAAGCTTCCTTCGCCGGTCGATGTGGCGCCGCTGGAGCAAGCGTGCCGCAAGATCAACCGGGCGGGCGATCTCGAGTCGGAATGGGCCGACGCGGCGCGGATACTCGACGAACGGCGCGACCGCTGGACGATCGGCTGCAAGCGTCTGCCTGGGTACCGGGGCGAGCGGAACGAATTGATCGCGCTGGCGGTGCCGACCAAGGAGACTATCGAGCAGTTCGCCGGCGACGCGGCCGACGATGCGGCCATACGCCGCGGGCAAGTCGATCAACTCGAAGCCCAGCAGCGGCAGCTCGTGCAACTGCGCGACAAAATACAAGAAGCGGCGGGCAACGACGAACTGCCGACCGAGGAGGATTTGCGGCTCGCCCAACAGCAGCGCGACGTAACCTGGCAAGGCTTGAAAGACGAGTGGCCCTCCAAGCCCCGCAAGCGCTCGACCACCGCCGGCGACGCCCCGCAACCGCAGTTTGATCGCGCCGCTCAACAGCGGATCGCGGCATACGAGCGGCTTGTTGCGGAGGTGGATCAATTGGCCGAACGCCTCCGCACGCATGCAAATCAGATCGCTCACCGCGCTGCACTGGCGGGCCAGCTTTCAGCCGCCGAGGAGAAGCACTCCCAGTTGCAAGATGCATTGCGGCAGCTCGACGAACAAATCGCCGCCCGCGAGCAGCAGTGGCGGCAGTTGTGGGCGGAGTTGGGGGTCGACGCCCGCACGCCCGCCGAGATGCGCTCCTGGCGGGAACAATTCGACGCGCTCTGCCGAGACGCGATCGAGATTCGCTCCGGCGAGCGGGAGCTGGCGGCGCTGGGCGAGCGGATCGAGGCGGCCAAATCCGAAATGGTCGCAGTACTCACTCCCTGCGAAGCAAGGATCGGACCGGAGGATTCCCTAGTCGATTTGCTCGACATTGCCCAGGAGCTTTTGGAAGATCAACACGAACTCCGCGAGAAGCGGGCCAGGCTGGAAGAGAACCATAATCGGCTGGAAGCGGAGATCGTCGCGGAAACCGAACGGCTGGCAACGGCCGAGGTACGGCTCGACGACTGGCGGCAGCAATGGAGCGAGGCGGTCCGCCCGCTTGGCCTGCGAGACCAGGTTTCTGCCGACGAGGCGAGCGAGGTGTTGCGGAACCTCCGCGATGCCGAGGCGCTGCTAGGGCGCAAGACCGATCTGGAAGAGCGGATTCACGGCATCGAGTCGGAGATTCGTAATTACGAATCGTGGGCGGGCACGCTCGTTGCCCAGTTGGCGCCGCAACTCGGCGATCGGCCGCTGGCCGAGGTCGTCGACGAACTGGCCCGTTGCTTGCATGTGGCCCGCGACGCCGCCG
>JBGTJT010000449.1:0-5155 GCA_041744995.1 Pirellulales bacterium
GAAAGTGATCTCGAACCGGTTCGGGATCGCGTCCTCGCCCGCGGCGTACTCCAGATAAAAAGCCCCGAAGTGGATGTCGGCGGCCAGCAATTGCCGTGGCTCGAGCGTCTCGAAATGGCACGAATGAGGCCCCGCCAGCACCTTGGACGCGCGCGAAGCGGGGGCGCTTTGTTTCTTGACGCTGTGCAATATCCGTTGGATGAAACCCACGAGGTGAACCTCCGTGTTACCAAAATTCGATTATTTTCACGCTTGCCGTCTACCGCGAGTAGCGATCTCCCAGCGGCTGCCTGGCCGTTTCGTCGCCGCCGTCTGGATTGAGATTCCACAGCCGGATCGTCGTGTCGAAACTTCCGGACGCCAGCCGTTGACGACCCGGATCGTAAGCCAACGCGGCGACGCTTCCCTTGTGCCCGTACAACCGATCGGTCTCCTCGCCGGTGCTTAGATCCCACAGGCGGATGTCGTTGTCGGTGCCGCCGGTCGCGATTTTGCGAGGCCCAACGAACACCAGGCTCAGCACCTTTGCGGTGCGGCAGTTCAGTTCCAGCAGCATCTCGTTTTGCGGCACGCTCCAGACGCGCACCCGCCCATCCTCGCTGCCGGAGGCGAGCAGTTTGGCGTCCGGCGAGAACTCCAACGCACGAATGCGGCGTTGATGGGCGTCGCGGCGATTGGAGAGGATTTCGCCTTGGGCGTTGTCCCACACGCGGATGCAGCCGTTGCGGCCGGCGGCGGCGATCGTCTGGCCGTCGTCGGCGAATGCGACGGTCCGCATGTCGACGCACGGCCCCCCAATCTCTTGCTTGACTTTGCCGGTGGCCGTGTCGAACAGCCGTAGCGTCTTCTCGAAACCGGCCGCCGCGAGCGTGTCGCCCGTGGCGTTGAACCGCAGGCAGAACACCACCGCTTCCGGCTGCGCCATCGTCCGCAATAGATCGCCAGTCGCCACCTGCCAGAGTTTGATTTGCCGGTCGTCTCCGGCGGTGGCCAGGGTTGTGCCGTCGGGGCTGAAGCGGATCGAACGGACCCAGTCGGGATGGGCCGCCAATTCCCGTACAAACGCTCCGTCAACCGGATTCCAGAGCCGTACCCGGTGATCGTCGCCGGCGGTGGCCAGCAAGGAACCATCCGGGGAGAACGCCACGCCAGTCACCACCGGCGGCGTTTCCTTGCCCCGAGCCAGTTCGATCTGATCGATCACCCGTTCGGCCGAGCGTCCCAACGGCTGCGCCCAAACGATTCGGCCGGGCAGCAGCGTGCCGGCGGCCATGGCGGCGAGCATCGAGCGGCGGGTTATTCGCATAGCGGTACTACTCCATAGGACGGCGCAGCGACGCCGTCGGGACAAATCGATAGTCTGGGCGACGGACACGGCAACGTTGCCGTGAGAGCGCGCAGACTTCCACCCGTTCTCGTATCGGCCAGTTGACCCCGGCTTTTCCAATAGGAATGATTTCGCGGCCGGAATAGCTCTTTTTGTGGTCGTTTGCGCAAGCCTGGCAAGATGCATGGGACATGCGTGTCCGGCACCCGATCTGTCAAAAGTTGCCTTGTTTCCCTAGAATGTTGCCGAGCCATGACGCAGACATCAACGTCGCGTTCCGCTACGGAACGATTGTGGGATCTGCCGCCCCGATTAGCGGCCCTGCCCGGCTTTCGTCAGGTCGTTGCGGCGCTTTCACGAAGTGCCTCCTGCGACATCGACGGCGCCTGGGGATCGGTTCGCGCCCTGCTCGCCGCGGGGCTAGCCGACGAATCGCCCCAGCCGTTGGTGATCGTATGCCCCCACGATGCCGACGTGGACGACGTGGTCGACGAGTTGGCCGTCTTCACCGAAACGGCGGTGACTCGGTTTCCCGCCTGGGAAGCTGATCCGCTGCAACGGATGACTTCCGACGAGTATTACGGCGATCGCTTGCGGGTACTCAAGCTGCTCGCCGCGACGCATCCGCCGTCGATCGTCGTGACCAGCATGCATGCTCTGCAACAGCCGACGCCTTCGGTCGAACAGATGCAGTCGCGAACCCGGCGGCTGCGGGTGAGTGAAACGATCGATCAGAACGAGCTGCTCTCCTGGCTGCTGGAGCAGGGCTTCCACGCTACCTCGGCGGTCGAGCTGCCTGGCGAATTTTCCAGCCGCGGCGGAATCCTCGACCTGTTCGCTCCCGACTGGTATCGGCCGGTCCGCTTGGAACTATTCGGTGATGAGATCGAATCGCTGCGAGGTTTCGACATCCAGTCGCAACGCAGCGTCGACGTGCTCGAATCGATCGAAATCACGATCGTCTCGGGTGAGATCGAGGAGTCGAGCCACCTGGCGGATCACCTCCCCTCTGGAAGTTGGTGGCTGATGCTGGAGCCAGGTGAACTGGAAAGCGCCGCCCGACATTTGCTGGAAACGGCCGAGGACGCCTCTCGGCTGCATGGCTTCGCCCGAGTGATGGAACGAGTGGCGGAATTCGGTTGCGTGCGGGCCAGCGGCATGATCGAGTCCGCCAGCCACTCCACCCTGCGGCTGCCGGTGGAATCGGTGGAGCGATTCAGCGGCGACATCAACAAGGTGCGCGGCGAACTCGATGCCGCCGCGGCCGGTCAACGGACCGTCATCGTCTGCCAGACGGAAGCGGAAATAAAGCGACTGAGTGAGATGTTCGCCTCGACTCGGGTCGCCAAGGAGGATCGCCTGCACTTCTGCCTGGGACGGCTGAAAACGGGCTTTCGCCTCGTCGAGGAGCAACTCGTCGTCATTAGCGGCGGAGAGCTGTTCCAGCGCAGCGAAATTCAGCGTCCCGGCAAGCGCCGGCTCGGCAAGCGGATCGATTCGTTTCTCGACCTCCGCGCCGGCGACCTGGTGGTGCATCTGTCGCACGGCATCGGACGTTATCGCGGAATCGACCTGATCACCAAGGGCCAGCGGACGGAAGAGCACCTCACGATCGAGTTCGACGGCGGCGCCAAGGTCTATGTGCCCGCTTCGCGGATCGGCTTGGTGCAGAAGTATATCGGCGGCAGCAAGCGGCAGCCCAAGCTGGCCAAAATCGGCGGAAAATCGTGGCTCAAGCAGAAGCAGGCCGCGCAGCGAGCGGTGATCGATCTGGCCGTGGACATGCTCGATTTACAGGCCGCCCGGCAGGCCGAGAAGGGCATTCGTTTTGGGCCTGACAGCGAGTGGCAGAACGAGTTCGACGCCGCCTTTCCGTATCACGAGACGGAGGATCAACTGCTCGCCATCGACGCCATTAAACGCGACCTGATGGAGCCGCGACCGATGGATCGACTGCTGTGCGGCGACGTAGGCTACGGCAAGACGGAAGTCGCCATGCGGGCGGCCTTCAAGGTGGCCGACAGTGGCTACCAGGTCGCCGTACTCGTGCCGACCACGATTCTGGCGGAACAGCACTTGAAGACTTTTCAAAGCCGCATGGCGGAGTTCCCCTTCGCCATCGAAGCACTCAGCCGCTTCTCCACCAAGGGGGAGCAGAAGAAGATCATCGAACGCTTGAAGGCGGGGGACGTCGACATCGTGATCGGCACGCATCGGCTGGCGCAAAAGGATGTCGATTTCCACAACCTCGGTCTGGTCGTGATCGACGAGGAACAGCGATTCGGCGTCGAGGTGAAGGAACGCCTCAAACAGTATCGCGAAACGGTCGACGTGTTGACGATGACCGCCACCCCGATTCCCCGCACGCTTCACATGGCATTGCTGGGAGCGCGGGATATCTCGAACCTGGAAACGCCGCCGGAAGAACGGGTCGCCGTCGAGACCCGCGTCACCCGCTTCGACGACGAACTGATCCGTCACGCCGTGCTGCGGGAATTGAGCCGCGACGGGCAGATTTATTTCGTCCACAATCGCGTGAAGGACATCGGCAAGCTGGCCGCCAAGCTTCGCGAGATCGTCCCCGAAGCCCGTATTCGCATTGGCCACGGGCAGATGCAACCGGCGGAACTGGAAGACGTGATGGTCGACTTCGTCAATCACAAGTTCGATCTGCTGCTGGCGACCACGATCGTCGAGAGCGGGCTGGACATCCCCAATGCCAATGCCATCTTCATCGACGAGGCCGATCGCTACGGGCTGGCCGACCTGCACCAATTGCGCGGACGCGTGGGGCGGTACAAGCATCGCGCGTACTGCTATCTGCTGACGAATCCCAAAAAGCACATCTCCCCGAATGCCTCGCGGCGGTTGCTGGCAATCGAGGAATTCAGTCAAATGGGGGCCGGTTTTGCCATTTCGATGCGCGACCTGGAAATTCGCGGCGCCGGCAACCTGCTGGGGACCGAGCAGAGCGGGCACATTATCGCCATCGGCTACGAACTGTTTTGCGAACTACTGGAGCAAACCGTCCGCAAACTGCAACGGCGGGCGCCCAAGCGAGTGATCGACGTCGATATCGCGCTGCCGGGCGAGGCGCACCTGCCGCGCGACTATGTGCCCGACATGCGGCTAAAACTCGACATGTATCGCCGACTGTCGCGGACCACGACGCATGACGACGTCGACGCCGTGCGGGAGGAGTTGCTCGATCGGTTTGGCCCCCCGCCGGTCCCCGCGCGGCACATGCTGGCAATCGCCCATTTGCGAATCGACGCAGCAGGTTGGGGGATCAAATCGATCCATTTCGAGCAGAATGCTGTCGTATTCGGCTACGGCTCGCCGAAGCTAATTCAGGAGTTGCGCGCCAAATCGAAAGGCGTGGTTCGCATTCTCGACGACGGAACCGCCGTCGTGCCGCTGGGCAAGCGCGTTGTTTCGCCGGCGGTGTTGTTTGAGACGACGAAATCGCTGTTGCGGCGGGATTGACGGATATCTATAATCCGCCGCCATTTATGTATCCGCGAGGTGGCTCCGAACCGAAGATCACGTGCTGGCGGCGTCCAGCCGCAGTAATGTGACTGGGGCTTCCAGCCGCAGCAAAGGTAACTGTGGCTTCCAGCCGCAGCAAAGGTAACTTTGGCTTCCAGCCGCAGACGAAGAAAAGTAAGCTGCGGCTAGAAGCCCCAGCCACAGTAACGCTGCGGCTAGAAGCCGCAGCCACGGTATGAAGCCGCCGCCGCCAATCCATCGCACTCCGGGCAAATCACTGTGCTAGCAACCGCCGACCGGACAACTCGGATAGTCATCGTCGCGACGGCGATGTTGCTG
>JBGTJT010000450.1:0-9412 GCA_041744995.1 Pirellulales bacterium
GATCGCATCGTCTTCGACGTCGCCGAGTTCGAAGTCGAACTCGGGTTCCGTTTCGTCCGCCGCGGGCTGGGCCGGCATCTGCAACTGAATCCCCCCGCCGCTGGCAACCGGCGAGAAGCCGACGTCGATTCCCAGCGCCTCTGCGTCGCGCCGGGCCTTGGCAAAGCTTGGCAGCCCATCCTGCCGCACCAGCAGGATCAAATACTCGTCGTTGCGATTCTCACTGACGATCTGCAATTGTCGCCGCCAGGGATTGTCGGCTTGTTTCATTTCAGCCAGCGTCACGAGAACCCCCGGCGTCGATTCCGCCCCGGGCGCGTCCTCGTTCTGCTCCGACTGCGGAAGCTCCAGCCGATGGTTCGGCAGGTAGTCGGCCGGATGCTGCGGCAGGAACACCCCCTCTGCCCGGCAGTCGACGTAATAGGGCCGCTTCTGCTGCGCCTCGGCCCGCGGCAATTCGATGATCTGCACGGCCGTTTCCAGCGACAGCACCGTCATGCCGGCAATGATTAAAAAAAACGTGCCGATCACGCCGGAAAGAATGTCCAGAAATGGAAACAGCGAAACGCTCGGTCCACCGCGTCGTCTTGCTCTGGCCATCAAATTCACTTCCGACAATAGTATACTAGCCACGGATAAAACACGGATCAAACACGGATGTAATTGATAGCCGAGCCGAACGCGGGAATGTGCGTGTGACCGCGGTTACGATTCTTTCGTATCCGTGTCTCATCCGTGTTCCATTCGTGGCTCAATGCATTTTCTATCTTCGACCGAACAGCGACCAGCCGCTCTTCTTGTGATTTGGCCCGGCCGCGGCCGATTGGTGCAGTTGCTCCAGGACCGGCCGCAGTTGACTTAACGAGGCGCTCAAGCCATTCAAGGTCTCGGTGAATTGCTCGCTCGATCGCAGCGCATTGAGATTCTCGTTGAGCGTCGATTGCAATCGCTCCACTTTCGTTTGCTTCTCAAGAATCTGGTGCATCGCCCCTAGTTGCTCAGTGAACTGCTGTTGGGCGGCCGTCAACTGCTGAAGTTGCTCCTGCTGCCAGTCGTTCAACTGAGTCTGCGTGCCCGCGGACAGCGAGCGGGATTCTTCGAGGATCTGCTGAAAATGTCCCAGGTGCTCTTCCTGCGCAGTTTGCATTTGCTGGAAGAACTGCTGGCGGCTTTCGCCGGCGGAGTTGTAGATCGCCTGGGCCTGTTGCTCGTAATCTTCGCGGAGCGTTTGATGCAGCTTGGCCATCTCCTCGATCGCCTGGTTGAAGCGGTCGATTTGCAGTTGTTGTATCTCCTTGACCATCGTGACCATCGAATCGCGTTCCTGGGCCGCCTTCTGCTGCACCACCAGCATTTGCGATTCGTAGTCTTTCAGCAGCCGGCCGTGCACCGCGGCGATCCCCTCGGCGATTTGGTCGGTGGCCGATTTGCCGATGTTGGCCAACTGCTCCTTCCACATGCGGAACTGGGCGTCTTGCTCGGCCAGCGCCTCGCCCACCGCCGCCTTGATTTCCGCGGCGTTGGAGGCGCCTTCCTGATGCCCGTCGTCGAGCCGCCGTAGCACGGTCTCGTTGCAGAACTCTTCCACCGCGCCGAGCAACGTCTCTTCCGCCTTCTGCTGGCTCGACATGGGAAACATCACCAAGATGCTAAACAGCAAGGCCAGCAGCGTGGTATCGAACGCCAAGGCCAGCCCGGCGGTCACTTCGCCCAGGGCCGACTTGATCACGTCCAGTTCCGAAGCCCCTTGAATCACCGCCGCGAAGCCGCCCACCGCCTCGCTGATGCCAAGCACCGTGCCGATGAAGCCCAGAATCGGAATCGCCCAGATGAACACTTTGACCAAAGCGAAACTCGACTCCACGTGGCCGGCGTCGATCGCCGCCTGGCTTTCGAGCACCTGGGCAACCTCGGTCACACTGCTGCGGGACTCGAAGTGCTCCAGCCCCCGTTCGACGCGATCGACGAACATCGTCTGCCGGACCGACTTCGGCAGATCAGCGATGTGTTTGCGAAAGGCGGGCACATGTTTGGGGCGAATCACTGCGGCAATGCTTGCCGGCAGCACATCCGCTTGCAGCGCGCGCCGTTGGCGCAACAAGTTCAGATGCTTCATCGCCACGATCGCCAACGCCCACACGCCGAACAGGGTCACCGGAAACGGCACCCAGCCACGCGCCCAAAACAAGTGCCCGAGCTTCCACTCGTTGGCGTGCAGTGGATAAAACAGGCCGAACAGCGCGGCCGTCACCACCACCGCGATGCAGCCGGAGACCATCAGGCTCACGTCGGTGCCGAACGTGGTTCCTTCGCTCTTGGCTTCGGCGCTGCTGCTGTAGGCGGCCACGCTGGCGCTCGAAACTGCTGGCGCCGCCGACACGGTCGACATGGCGGGCGTCTGGCTCTGCCTGGCTGCTGCTTCGTCGCCGAAAGAGAACTCCCCTGCCGGTGGCTCGGCAGGCGGCGCTGCTTGTTGCGGCGGTTGCGGCGGGGCTTGGGCCGGGGATTGCGGTTCGGAGAAGTTGAAGTTGAATGCATCCTCAGTCGGCTCCTCCCGCGGCGCGGGCGTCGGAGCAGGCCGCTTTGCCGCGGGCGGCTGTCCGCTCGACGGCGGATCGTCGCCGGCGACCCGCAACACGATCGGGGTGCCGCAATGAGGGCATTTGGCCTTTTTGCCCGTATATTCCTGTTTGAAGGCCACCGACTTGCCACAGTCGGGGCAACTCATCTTCAACTGCATTCCACCGGTCTCCCAGTAACGTACCAACGTCCCAAGCTATTCATCATAACCCGAGACCGGTGAGCGCACAAAAAGCCCCCGGTTCGTTCATTCCGAACCGGGGGCTTGGCAATCCCAGGGCACGAACTCGCTACTTCTTAAAATCCCCCTCACGCCTCCCGCCTCACGCCTCACTCGCTACTTCTTAAAGTCGCCCGCCAGCGGGACCGGGGCGCGGTCGGTCATCAGCACCAGCAGCGCCGCCGAGGTGCAGAACGAGCGGCCGGTGATGCAATGATGTCCGCTCCAGCTTCCGTCCTTGTTCTGGATGCGATTGAGATTTTCGGTGATCGACTTGTCCCACGTCTTCCACTCGTCGCCGCCGTCGACCACCAGGCTCTCGCCGATCATCATGTAGCTGAGGAATTCCTCGCCCCCGTTGGAACCGAAGCCAGCAATGAACTGCTTGTCGTCCAACCGCTTGACCAAGGCGTGCTTCGCCTCGCCGAGATCCTTTTCCGCCTCGTCGAAGTCTTGCAACTTGGCTTGAGCCTGCTGCCGGGCCTCGGGCGTAGGGGCCGCCGCCACCTGACGGGTCAATTCCTTCTTGCGAAGCTGGTTCGTGTTGACCGAGTCCTGAACCCCGGCGATCTGCGCGCCGCGAGCATACAGTTCGATTCCGGCGGAACCTTCGCCGGCGACCTGTTTTCCGTCGAAACGGTCGCGGGCGTTCTTCTCCGCCCGTTCGCGGACCTTCTCGTCGACTGCGATACCTTTTTGCGCGGCGCGATTGAACGCCTTGGAAGCCAGCCCTTCGGAGAGCGTGCCGGCCCAGCCTCCCTTGCCCGCGAAGGTGCCGTCTTGGTTCTGGTTCTTCTCCATCTTGCGGACAATACGTTCCAGCGCCTCTTTCGCGGCGCGATTGCCAGCCTCGTCCGGCATGTCGCCCTGCACTTCCGAGAGCACCAGCGCCGCCAGGAAAGTATCGACATACGGACCCAGCTTACTCTGCAGGCGCGTGCCGCGGACGTCGGTCACGTAAATCGTGTCGCTTTCCGTGTTCATCACGCTCTTGATGATGTACTTGATTCCCTTCTCGATGTTCTGTTTGTAGGCGCCCTTGCTGGCAGTACTGCCGCTGCGAAGCAATGCCAGCGTCGCGGCACAGGTGTCGGCGACGTTCGACTTCTCGACCAACTCGCCGGTGATGCGGTTGCCCTGGCTATTGGCCTCTTCGCCTTGCGACCAGCCGCCGTCCTCGTGCTGCGTCTCGGCCAGCCAGTCGAGGCCCTTCTTCGTTTGCTCGCTGAGCGGTTTCGCTTCCACCGCTGGCTTCCACTTCTTCTTTGCCTCTTTCTTGTCGCCTAGCTTCGTATCTCGCGCGCCATCCGTCGCTTGTTCGGCCGGCGGCGATGCTTCGGCATCAGGTGCTTGATCACCCGAGTCCGGCTCCTTGGCAATCAACGGCAGGGAAACCAGGCCGGCAATCAACAGGCCGGCAAGCCCGTACCGCCAGCGATATGCCTTGGCAAACTGAGAAGGTTGATACAACATGACTTGCTCCTTGAAAATGAGGATCGATTTCCACCTGTTCCGCGCATCCACAGATTGGACGAACCAGAATGGCCTTCCGTTCCCTATTGGACCAAAAAATCGTCATTCTCCTATTCATTGTTACAGCCGTGTTACCTGGCAGCGGAGTTCGCCAGGCTGTAGCGGAACTCACCAAAAACTCCGATGAAGCACCTTGCGATGTTGCCTCGCCGGCCAGGTCTGCTCAGGCTTCGCGGAACTCCCGGCGAGTTCCGCTGAATGACCTATACTTTCACAACGGTGGTCGCCGGCTGACCATCGCACGTCCTATTGAAATCGCCCCCAGTGGATTGATGCGCTCGCACAGACACCGACGCTACGGCCTGACTTTGCTGGAACTACTGGCAACGATCACGATCATCGGCATCATTGCCGCGGTGGTGCTGCCGCGCCTGATCGTGTCCCGTGATTTGGCCACCGAGAATCTCTGCTTTCATCAAAAGCGCGAAATCAACTTCGCCATCGAGCGGTACTTCCAGGACACCGGCTCGCTGCCAACCGACCTAAGCGATATTTCCGGCTACCTGCCGGCCGGCGTGCCCACCTGCCCTGTGAATCACTCCAATTACACGCTCAACTCCTCAAGCACCCGCGTTGAAGGACACACCAAGGGGAGCCACTAGCGAGGCTTGAGGCTGGAGGCTGGAGGCGGAAGGGCAGAGTAACCTCAGAATGCATTATCAAACGCAATCCTTCTCCCTTAGGAGAAGGGTTTCGCCTCAGACGGCTGAAGTGTTACCAAACCTGAAACCTGAATCCTGATCCCTGAAACCTGAAACCTCACGCCTCAAGCCTCAAGCCTCGCGCCTCCAGCCTCCCACCTAGTTGCCTTCGGCAACCAAATTTGTCACGATAGTTCTTTTGACGGCTGCTGCCGTCGGTGACAAATCCAATCCTGCTTCCTCGCCGAGACTCCATTCATGGCTGCATTTCCCGAGATCGAGAAGATCCAGTACGAAGGCCCCAAATCGAAGAACCCGCTGGCGTTCCGCCATTACAATGCCGACGAGCTGGTCGAAGGCAAGTCGATGCGTGACCATCTGCGGTTCAGCGTCGTCTACTGGCACACCTTCCGCGGCACCGGCGGCGACCCGTTCGGACCCGGCACGATGCAGCGACCGTGGAGCCTGGCCGACGGCTCGGTCGACGACGCGGTGAAACGCGTGGGCATGGCGTTTGAATTCATTGAAAAGCTCGGCGCGCCTTACTACGCTTTTCACGATCGCGACGTCTCGCCGGAAGGAGCGTCGCTGAAGGAGACCAACGCCAATCTCGACAAGGTGGCCGCGGCACTGAAGGAGCAGCAGGAACGGACCGGCATCAAGCTGCTGTGGGGCACGGCCAACCTGTTTAGCAACCCCCGCTACATGCACGGCGCCGCCACAAGCTGCAACGCCGATGCCTTCGCCTTTGCCGCAGCGCAGGTTAAGAAGGCGCTGGAAGTGACCAAGGAACTCGGCGGCGAGGGCTACACCTTCTGGGGCGGCCGCGAAGGCTACCAGTCGCTCTACAACACCGACATGAAGCGCGAACTGGACCACCTGGCCAAGTTCCTGCACATGGCGGTCGACTACGCCAAGGAGATCGGCTTCACCGGGCAGTTTTACATCGAACCGAAGCCCAAGGAACCGACCAAGCACCAGTACGATTCCGATGTGGCCGCCTGCATGAACTTCCTGCGGACCTACGGTCTGGAAAATCATCTCAAGCTCAATTTGGAAACCAACCACGCCACGCTGGCCGGCCACTCGATGCACCACGAGATGGAAGCCGCGGCCAGCCAAGGCGCGCTCGGCTCGGTCGACGCCAACACGGGCGACGAACTGCTCGGCTGGGACACCGACCAGTTCCCGACCAGCGTCTATCTGACGACGCAGATGATGTACACACTGATGAAGTATGGCGGCTTCACGACCGGCGGCGTGAACTTCGACGCCAAGGTCCGCCGCGAAAGCTTCGAGCCGATCGACCTGTTCTACGCCCACATCGGCGGCATGGATGCCTTCGCCGCCGGCCTGAAGATCGCCGCCGCGATCCGCGCCGAGGGCGAATACGACCGGCTAATGAAACAACGCTACGCAAGCTGGGACACCGGCGTCGGTGCAGAAATCGAAAGCGGCCAAGCCGACTTCAAGTCGCTGGAAGCCTACATGCTCGAAAAGGGCGACATTACCCCGAACGTCAGCGGCCGGCAGGAGATGCTGGAGGGGTTGATTAACCGGTATATCTACTGAGACCACGTGGAGACCCCGGCGAATTTACCGGGTTCATCATAGGTCAGGTATAGCCAAGCTCCGGCAAATCTTGCGTGCCAGCTTGTCTGGAATCTCGATATGCCTGGGCACTGCTTCGAGAACGCCGGTCGTCGGATTCGTCCACAATGAGTGTGAACGCCCTTCTCGCTTGAGATAGCAGCCATGCTTGCGTAGGTGCTTCAGCAAGGCCGTGCGCTTCATTCGACCGTGACCACCGTGCGGTCAGCATCATCCGGCACGCCTCGGAGTCCATCCGAACGTCGATCTTCAAGTATCAAAGCAATCGCATCGCTGAGGCTTTGCAACGCTTCCTCACGAGATAAACCCTGGCCGTTTGCGCCGGGCATCTCTGGACAATAGGCGAGGAACCATTCGCCGTCACGCTCTATGACCGCAGTAAATTCGTTGTGCATCGTTCTCGTATTCTCTCCGCGCGATATAGATGAAAATTTGTTGCTCGTCTTTTCAAGCATGCGTGGTCCGCTCGCGCTCCAGGATACCCACAAAATGGCTCCGAAATTACTCTTTTAAGGATATCGTCGTGCAGTATCCGTGGCAAGCTGATACTTGCCGAACGGCTCCAACTCGATGTAGCAATCGTCGAACATCGTCGGCATGTCGCTACGGGAGTGAGATTATCTCGGGCAGTTCGGACGCCATTTTCTCGGAATATTTGGGCTAATTGATCGACGCCTCTAGCGAGATGCCTTCCAATACCCGATTGAGGGATGCCTTCATCCTCCCGTTGCGTTGTACCTGCCGTTAGAAGGAGATGACATGCGCCGCTGCCTATTAGGAATATTGATAGCGATTCTGCTTCCGGTAAACAGGTCATCTGCGGAAGACCTCCGCGCCCAGTACGGCACGCGGTCTGCGACGGCGGCGACGGCCTTGCACCAGGGAATCACGTTGGTCCAAGGGAAAAAAGCGAACGAGGCGCTGCCCCATCTAAATGCTGCGATTGACGCAGATTCTCAGCTTGAGTTGGCCTATTTTTGGAAGGCGCTCGTGTATACCGAATTGGGAGATCTCGACGCGGCGTTCAAGGAGTACGACCACCTTTACGAGATGGCGCAAGTCGGGCAGGTAACGAGCGTCACGATTCAGGCTTTCGTAAATGCCGGGCTTACGTACGGCAAGTTAGACGAGGATGACAAAGCGGTTTTCTGGCTTCTTTCAGTGCGACGCATACCCTCGCGGTGTTGCCATCAATTCAGTGACGCAACAGATCGCAGTCCTCAACGGCAAAGAGGCCTCGATACAGCACCTTTCGGGCGTAGGTGAAAGCGTGGAATTGGTCGTTCCCGAATCGGGGCCGGCCGCCTGGAGCGCCGACGGCAAGTACCTCTACCTGGGCTCGAAGGACGGTCTCAAGATATGGGCGAATCACTTGTCAGAGAGCGAACGCACGATGAATACCTCTTGGGTGGAAAAACTCCACGTGCCTTCCCGACGAGAGCGCGACGTTGCCTCCCCGGAAGTTGAGGAACTAGAGTTCCTGAAAGCGTTTGTGGTACGCAGTGAACGTGCAATGGTCCTGGAAGTCGTTGCTAGAGCGAATCGCCAAAAAAGACAGGTTCAGCCCCACGAATGGATGCGTTACCCTCCGTATATCGAGGATGTCGAGCTGACTGCCTCGCTCAAACAAGTCGTAAATAAATTCGACCGCGAAGACGCGGGGATCCGCATATTTCGGCTGAAACGGGCCGAAGAAACACATCCAGAGCACCCGGGCGTCAACTATTTATTGGGCATCAACTATTACGTCACCGGTCAATATAAAGAAGCAAGTGAGCACATGCTCAGCGCACTTCGTGCAGATGCCGGCCGCACCAACATCAGTATCGAGGCCCTACGGTGCTTGGCACGCGTGAGTGCCAAGGCGAGCGATCTCAACGGGGCGGCGTATTGCATGTCGCATATGTTGTTGCTCGACTTGGCGAATCCTGAACGCCGTAACGAAGCGGAAAATTGCTTTAAGCAGGCCGGCATGGAAAAGGAGACGAAGGATTTAATAGCGGCTGGCCGAGAGTTGGTCGCAGAGGGAAGTTCTAGTGTCCTCCTCGGCGATAGCCTGCCCTCGCTATCGACATTGAAGGAGCAGGTTGTACATCCGGCCGACAAGCTCTTCGTCCAGGTCGCCCCGAGTGTGGTGATGGTTACCGCGGCCGGTAACACCGGAACTGGCATTTGTATTGCTGAAGGGGGATTCATTCTGACCAACCATCACGTAGTCAGCGCACGCTCCGACAGGGTTGAACTGATTGCGTTCGCATGGCAAGACGACAAGCTTACACGATTGGAAAAAGTTATGGGCACCGTCGTGTTTCGATCCCCCCGACACGATCTCGCTGTAGTGAAAGTAAACAATCCGCCCCCCCCTCGCTGAAACCGCTGCCATTTGCCGGGATCTTGCCCAAAGTCGGTACAAAAGTTTATGCGTTGGGCAATCCCGGCTTGGGGGATAGCATACTCGATCAAAGTTTTAGCGATGGGATGCTTTCGTCATCTGAGCGAGAATTTGGCGGCGTCTCGTTCCTGCAGCACACAGCAGCGGTCAACCCCGGCAACAGCGGGGGACCATTGCTAAACGAATTCGGAGAAGTAATTGGCGTTATTACGCTTAAGGCGGAACTGGAGCGTACAGGTTTCGCGATTCCAGCCGTTCGCGTGCGGGAAGTCCTCAACTCGAAATAGATAAAAGCACGTGCTAGCACGCCGCCAATCCCTCTGGCCATTCGAACCAACGAATCCTACAATCCCCATCCGATATATAAACAGCGGCTTGCGCGTTTGCCGGCCGCGATGTTCTCCTCCGGGTATTGCATGTTTCGCGTCACCGAGC